>JANQGB010001269.1 GCA_028277545.1 Phycisphaerae bacterium
AAGTGGATCCGGACAACCTGCCGACCACCTGGGCCGACCTGGCCCGGTCTGAACATGCCTCCAGGCTGGCGTTCGCCAATCCCGTCTTCGGAACCACCAGGGGACACGTGGCCGCCATGTTCGCGTTGTGGGGCGACCAGAAGGGACGCCAGTTCCTCACCGATCTGCGCGAGAACGGCGCTCAGATGGTCGAAGGGAACAGCACGGCCGTCCGGATGGTAATGGCCGGGCGGGCCGAGTTGTGTATGACCGATACGGATGACGTGCGGGTCGCCCATCGCCGGAGGCCGTCGCTTGAACAGCGTTTTCTCGACCTTGGTGACGGGGGCACGCTGCTGATCCCGTCGTCAGTGGCCATTCTCAAAGGCTGCCCGCATATCGAACCGGCTCGCAAACTGGCTGACTTCCTGGTGTCGGCCGAGGTCGAGCGGATGCTGGCTCAGAGTGATTCGGGCAACATTCCGGTCCGCCAGTCGCTGCGCGAGGAGTTAGGCGTCGCGCTTCCCCCGTCAACCGACCTCTCCTACGAGCGCATTACCGATGCGATGGAGCCGGCGGCCCGGGCGGTTCGCGAGATTCTGATCCGGTGAAACCCAGCCTCGGTCGAGCGTCGCTGCTGGGGCCGGGGCTGGCGCTGTATGCGCTGGTGATCGTCGTGCCGTCGTTCGCCCTGGTTGCGCGCTCCGTCCGCCTGGGTCGAAGCGAGACCGGTTCACCCTGGCTGACCTCCAACCAGTGGTCGCTGCTGGGTGAGAGTGTTCAGCTTGCGGCCTCCAGCGCCGGGCTGGCGGTGCTGTTGTCGCTGCCGGCGGCCTATGTAGTCGGCCGTATCGGGCGGGTGTCGAGGACTCCGGTGGTCGGCGCGCTGCTGCTCGCCCCGCTGCTGTTACCGCCCATGATTTACGCCTTCGGCTGGCAGTGGGTCGGGCTGCCTGTCTTTGCCGGTGGGTCCTTGTGCCGCTGGATCTGGGCCTCGTGGTGCTGGAGCGTTCCGGCGCTGTTGATCGGCAGCGGCTGGGCAAGAGCCGGGCGCGACGCCTACGCCGCCGCGGTTCTGGATGCCGGGCCCGCCGTTGCCTTCTTCCGGGCGGTGCTGCCCATGCTGGCCCGCCACGCGTTGATCGCTGCTCTGATCCTGTTCGTACTGTTCCTCAACGAGTACAGCGTTCCGCATGCCTGTATGCTTACGGTTCTGGCGACCGAACTCCTGGCCTTGGCCGCCAACTCCACCCGCTCCGCGGACGTGCTGGTGCCGTCCATGCCGGTGCTGGCAGTGACCGCCGTCGCCAGCGGCTTGGTCTACTGGCTGTGGCGCGGGCGTGGCTGGGCTCAAACGGATTCAGACGATCTGTCTGGTCGTGCGTCCGGTTCGGTCACCCTGGTCGTGCTGGCTATCGCGGTAGGGTTGGCGACCACGATTACGCCTCTGGTGCTGCTGGTTCGCGAGGCCGGTTCGTGGGCGGCGATGGCGGAAGCCTGGCGCACCTACCACACCGAGCTGGGCCAGTCGATTGGCGTGGCGCTGGGCGCCGGTCTGGTGGCTGTCGTGATGGGGGTGATGCTGGGGGTGGCAGGTCGCTGGCGGGGAGCGATTCTCGTGCTCACCCTCTTGTTCGGCGCCCTGCCCGCTGCGCTGGTGGGCGAGGCGGTGCTGGTGGCCTACCAGCCGGTGGGACTGATCTATAACCACTGGCCGCTGCTGGTGATCGGATATGCCGCCAGGTTCGGCTGGATCGGGTTATTAACCGCTTGGCTGGCAGGTGCGACGGTTGGAACAGACACTGTGGCCCAAGCCCGGACGGACGGCGCCGGCGAATCGTCGATTCTCCTGCGCCTGGCATACGTGCCAAACCTGCCGCTGCTGCTGTGCGGCGTAGCCGTTGTAGCGGCGTTCTCCCTGGCTGACGTGGCGGTCTCGTCACTACTCCAGGTGCCGTCGATCGCCCCGATTTCGCTGAAGCTTATCGAGAAGTTTCACCGGTTCGAAGACGGCATGCTGGTTGCGTTGAGCCTCTGGCTGGTGGCCGGGGCGATTCCGGCGGTGGTGCTGAGTTGGGCGGCGCTTCGGGTCAGAGGTCGGATGTCCGAAGCTGTTGCCGCCGGGCGACGGCAGGTATACATCGCGAGTGACGAGACGTCATAACCCGCAGTGAGGGCTTGGACGAGAGTTATGCGAGCAGGGTGGATAAGCCTGGCGGGGTTGCTGGCGAGTGTCGCCGGTCTGGCCGGCTGCGATCCGCCGCCGCTGTCACCCAACGGCGTCGTCGGCGTATTCGGCGGCGTCGGCCTGGGAGATGGCGAGTTCAGCTATCCGCGGGCTATCACCATAGGCGGCGACGGCTCGGTCTTCGTGGTGGACAAGTCTGCCCGCGTTCAGCGGTTTGGCGGTGAGGGTACGTTTGAAGCGGCCTGGCGCATGCCGGAGAAGGCCGCGGGAAAACCCGTCGGTCTGGCGGTGCATCCGGACGGGCGAATTCTGGTGGCGGACACGCACTATCACCGTGTGCTGATCTACGACCGCCAGGGGCAACTGCTCGACGAGTTCGGCGAGCATGGCAATGGTGACGGGCAGTTCCAGTTGCCGACCGACGTGGCCGTCGATGGCGAGGGGTTCATCTACGTCAGCGAGTACAACGGCAACGACCGCATCACCAAGTGGACGCCGGACCTGGCCTTCGTGCTGGCCATCGGTGAGCAGGAGGTCGACGGCCGGAGACTGGCTCGACCGGCGGCCATCGACATCGATGCCCAGCAGACCCTATGGGTGGCCGACGCCTGCAACCACCGCATCGTCAGCTTCGATCTCAACGGACAGGTGAGATCGATCTTCGGCGAAATGGGCAAGGAGCCGGGACAACTGCGCTATCCGTATGATATAAGCGTCACGAATGAAGGCACGCTGCTGGTCTGCGAATACGGCAACAGCAGGCTGCAGTGGTTTGACAAGCGGGGGCGTACGCTGAGAACCTGGGGCACGCCGGGGCGGTCGATCGGGCAGCTCTGGTCGCCGTGGGGAGCGGCGGCGGCGGCGGACGGACGCATCTATGTGGTTGATTCGCTGAACAGCCGGGTGCAGATCATCAGGCCATGATCGCGTGGATCTGGGACATCTCGCTGGGTTTCGACAAGCCGCAGTGGCTGTGGCTGGCACTGCTCGTTCCGGTGCTAGTGGTGCTGTCGCTGCGCTCGCTGGCCGGTCTGGATCCGGTGCGGCGGGTGCTCTCGCTGATTCTGCGGTCGGCGGTGATCCTGGTGCTGGCGGCGAGTCTGGCCGAGGTAGTCACGGTCCGCAAGAACGATGACCTGACGGTGATGTTCCTGATGGATCGTTCGGACAGCGTCAAGGGTAAGCTCGAACAGCAGGAGGGCTACATTCGAGAGGTCTGCCAGGACACGCCGGCCGACGACCGAATCGGGGTGATCGACTTTGCCCGCCACGCCTTTCCCGAGCAGATGCCCATGAGCGGCTACCATCTGAACATGGGACGGCTGCCGGACATCGCCAACAAGGACCGCACCGACATAGCCGGGGCCATCCGCCTGGCCAAGGCCATGTTCCCACACGACGCGGCCAAGCGGATCGTGATTCTCTCCGACGGCAACGACAACATGGGCGACCTGGTGGAAGCCGCCCGCACGGCCCGGGCCGACGGCGTGGCCATCGACGTTGTGCCGCTACACTACGAACACCGCAACGAAATCTACTTCGACCGACTGATTGCCCCCAGCCAGGCAGAGAAGGGCGCCCAGGTGCCGCTGCGCATGGTGTTGCATTCGCAGCGCCGGGCAAGTGGCACGATTGATCTCTACCACAACGGGGTGAAGGTGGAGTTGCCGCCGGGCATGAACCGCGTGGAGCTGCAGCCGGGGCCCAACCCCTTCGTCTTCAAGCAGATCGTGGACTCGTCCGGTACGCACCGCTTCGACGCCCGCTTCACGCCCGACTCCCCGGAGCA
>JANQGB010000106.1 GCA_028277545.1 Phycisphaerae bacterium
GCGACGTCGACATGGATGACTTCGCGCGGGTCCAGGAGGCGTTCACGGGGTAGCCGCCCTGAGCCAGCCCAACTTGGCTGCCCGGGCGTGCCCGGTGCGTGCCTGTGCGCCCCGGTTTTCCGCGATTCGCCGCGTTTTGCCGCGCTGGCGAGAAGGCGTAAGCTCATAACTATCTATGGGATAACGAAGTAGGGCGGTATTGGGCAACGGGTTCATAACCCGGAGGCTCGTTTCTGGGGGTCAGACGGTCCGGAATCTCCGTTGACCGCCGATTCGACCCGACAGTAGTCGCAATGTGATCCCGCCTGAGAGAACCGCACAACCTCAGTCAGTTGCCGCGTCAGCCATTTGGTGGGTCGCCCGGGAGCCACGCGCTGTACAAGCACCAAGTCACGATGAAAGCGTCGCTGTTGGTGGACACGTCAAAGTCCCATCCGATGGGCTCCGAGCCAAAGATCGAAAATCGCAAATCCGCGTGTCCAAACGGCAGGATGGTCGCTTGTTGGGTCTGACCTCGGCCTCGGATGGTTATTGTTGTACCAAGTGCATTGGCGTTGCTGACACGGAAATGCATCGCTTGGCCGCCTTGGACGGAAAGAGAGGTTGCCGAATTCCAGCTGCCACTGGAGTGCAGCCGGTGGCCGTCTGAGTTGGTGGGTTCGCAAGCCGCCATACCGATCCCTCATCCAGGCACAGGAACCAAATTCATGGATCTGACAATGAAACTAACTCCGGTAGAATGGACTGTCAAGGCTACTAGCCGCAGTAAACGCGCTTGGGATCTCCTGAGACCCTCGCCCGCAACCCATGGCGCCGGTTCGCGGTGACTATGCCTGTCTGGCTGCTGCTTGATTCAGGCGTGGGCACGTGCCCACGCTACGGGCAGCTGTTGTCTCACGAACGAAACTCCGACGGACGTACGTTCGTCGATTCTTCCGAGCAGACGAGCCGTATTCGACCAGCCCGACGCCGTCAGTATGTCTGCCTGTTTGGACTCGAATAGCACGATGTGCCGGGCAACGTGCCAGAAGCACGGGAACAACCGGAGCGCTCGACCGAGTGAACGAGGGTTGGCCGTAGCGATCTATCGCTGTCGGTCCTCGTATTCCGGGCATCTAAGGCGGCCGTTGGTTGCCACAAGCTGCCGAGAGTACTGGAGATTGGCCACCGCAGCCCGGCCGCCGTAGATAGGGGGCACATATGCGGGTGCGTCACAGCTGACCGAGGATGCGAACATCGCGTAGCTGTGGTGGCCCGCCACAGACCCGAGGTGCGGCCGCACCGAACGTACCATTGTGCCTGGGGATTAATCCGACACCGCGCAGAATCAGAATCCGGGGTGCCCACTGTTGTGCAAGGTATCCGTCTACATCAACCCCCGTCACGACGAGCGCCGATGTTCACAACGTAAGGCTGGCATCGCCAAGGCGGCCGTAGGCGGACTTGAGCATCTTGTCAAGTCCCGGGGTGGAGGAAACCACCTGCCTTGACGCCCTGAGCGACACGCAGGCTTCTCGATCAGGTTCACCGCAATCTATTGACAGCACAACGATCATTGCTGCGCGCCTTCGTGAAAGCAGATCTGACATGGCATTTGCCATCCGCCGGCGAAGACGCTAAGCTCGTTGCAGCAGCGGGGCCGCGAATCAAAGAATCAAGATCCTGTCTTCAGTATTCGAATCGGCAGCTCGGGCCATGGTCCCCGCGTGCCT
>JANQGB010001481.1 GCA_028277545.1 Phycisphaerae bacterium
CGCCGAGTCCGCCGGCCTGATCGAAGCTATGGCCGGCGACGCCATCACGGTTGACACCCGACTCGGCGCCGGCGAGCACACCTGGATATTGGGCGACGCCGCCCAGCTACGCCGCATCCTGCTCAACCTGGCTGAGAACGCCGTGGACGCCATGCCGGCGGGCGGGCGGATGACTCTGTCGCTTCGACGCCGCAGGTCGAGCGGGCGCAAATCGGTGGAGTTGGCTATTACCGACACCGGCGTGGGTATGTCAGCAATAGTGCGAGCCAGGCTCTTCGAGCCCTTCTTCAGCACCAAGGACACCATGCAACGCACGGGGCTGGGCATGTGCCTGGTTCAGGATTCCGTCGACCAGCACGGCGGCCGTCTCGACGTGCACACGGTACCGGGAGGCGGCACGACCATCGCCATCACGCTGCCCACCATCCGCAGACCGCGCCGCAACCGCAGCACCGCGCCGCCCCGGGACATTCTGCTGATCGAAGGCAACTCGCAGGTTCGCCGTATCCTGACCAGCGGGCTGCGCCGCGCCGGCTTTTGTGTCACAGTTGTGGACGACGTCCGTCAGGCGACCAAGGCCATGGCTGCTGCCGACCAGCCGGTTCGCGCGGCGGTGATCGACATGGACGAGCAGCCTTCGCCGGTCGATCTGAACTCGGTGCGCGCCAGCGCCGCGCTGCGCGGACTGGTGATCCTCACGTCCACGCCCGCCTCCCGCCCGGACGCGCTGTCGCCCGGCGATCAGATACTGGCCAAGCCGTTTGGGATCGATGCCTTGACAGCATCCATAGGTCGAGTCCTCGACAGCAGCGAGGACGGATGCTGAACGCAAGAACACGCGTACTGGTAGCAGACGACCACGCCCTGGTGCGGAGCACGGTGGTGGATCACTTGCGGCGCGACAAGCGGCTGGAGGTGGTCGGTGCCGCCGACAACGCCGAGCGGGCCGTGTCGCTCGCCAGGGAACTCGAACCCGACATTCTGCTCCTGGACGTCGACCTGGACGGCACGCCGTCTTTGCCGGCCGCGCGGAAGATCACCGCGGACCTGCCCGATGTCCGGCTCATTTTCGTGTCCGGATTCGTGTGCGACCGCTACATTCAGCAGGCTCTGGACATGGATGCCGCCGGCTACGTCAGCAAGCGCGACGGCCTGGAGGTGCTGGTGGAAGCCGTCCACGAGGTCGCCGGCGGTGGGAACTACTTCTCACAGGACGTGACCCGGCGTTTGGTTTGTGACCGTGCCGGCGTGCACTCTGCCGAAGGCTCAAAGACCCGCTCGGCGACGCTGACCGACCGGGAGCGGCAGATCCTCGCAGACGTGGCCCGCGGACTGGCCAAGAAGGACATCGCCCGCAACCTGGGGCTCAGCGTCAAGACCGTCGAGCGGCACTGCGAGAACCTGATGGCCAAGCTCGAGCTGCGGAATCGCGTCGAACTGGCCCGCTTCGCCATCCGCGAAGGGATCGTGGACCCGTAGCACCGAACCAGCGGCGCAAACCGCCGCCGGCATACTACTCGACCCTCACGTTTTCACCGGGGATCGCCAGACAGGCCGGATGATCTGCCGGAAGCCCGCGCACCAGATTCTCAGCATGTTGAGGACCGCCGAACGGCCTCGGTATCATCCGTTGGTACTGAGACCCTCGAAGAGCGCCGTACCGACTCGCAGCATGGTGGCCCCCTGCTCGACAGCCGTCTCGAAGTCGTGGCTCATTCCCATCGAGAGGTGACGGAATTCGGGCCCGACGAAGCGCTCGGACCGCATGTCCTCGAAGATTTCCCGGAGTCGTCCGAACGTCCAGGTGACCTGCTCGACGTCTTCGGTCAGCGGGGCCATGCCCATCAAACCGCACACCTTCAGGCGCGGCAATGAGACGATCTGCTCCGCCAGGTGCGGCACCGCGCCAACCGCCACGCCGTGTTTCTGGGGTTCACCAGCGGCATTCACCTGTATTAGCACGTCGATGTCTCTGCCCAGCTTGTTCGCCTGACCGGACACTTCCTCCGCCAGACGCAGGCTGTCCACCGAGTGAAGCAGGTCCACCCATTGCAGGGCCTGCTTGACCTTGTTCCGCTGCAGGTGGCCCACCATATGCCAGCGCGGTTCCGCGTGGTCGGTGGACGCGTTCTCGAGCAGGTGGCGTGCCCGGGCCTCGCGGATCATGGCAGCCCGGCGAGTCAGTTCCTGCACCCTGGCCTCGCCGAAATCGCAGTAACCAAGTTCCAGAAGCTGGCGGATGACGTCTACGCCAACGGACTTGGTGACCGCGACCAGCGTAACCTCCTCCGGATCGCGCCCGGCGCGGATGCAGGCGTTGGCGATGCGATCTTTGATCTTCCGCAGGTTGTCGTGAAGCTTCCTCTTCATTCCAGTTGGCGTTCTCCGCTTGATTTCCTGGCCGGCATCCTATGCCCGCGCGGCACGGCAATCCAGCCCCACACCGGATGATTGTCCCTGCTGCAATCCCAGCCGCCGGGCGCGACATGCTGGTGCCGTCCTCATCACGTCAACTTGGGCCCGGCACCGCAAAGGTTGACGCACCCGTCGGGGTTGGGCACGATTGGGCCGTGACAACGATTGACGACATCACGATCGAGCCGCCCGGGATCGGCGAGTTGTTCGACCCGCGGCGGGCCTTCCCCGACGGGCGGCCCATCGAGCTCGAAATCGGCTGCGGTAAGGGCGGTTTCCTCTTGCGCCGGGCGCGGGAGTGTTCGGATCGCGGGTTCATCGGCCTCGAGTGGGCTAACAAGTTTTTCAAGTACGCCGCGGACCGCATGGCTCGCTGGGGCGTGAACAACGTGCGCATCATGCGCGCCGATGCTCACCACATGTTCATCCATCAGATGACGCCGGGCTGCCTGGCGGCCCTGCACGTCTACCATCCCGATCCCTGGCCCAAGAAGCGGCATCACAAGCGCCGGCTGATCAGCGAGCAGTTTGTCGAACACGCTGTGGCCGCCCTGCAGAGCGGCGCTCGCTGGGCCATACAAACTGACCATGCCGAGTACTACGAGTGGATCCGGGAGCGCGTCGATCCACGCGCTGAACTTACCGAGATAGCCTACGACGACCCCGGTTTTGGTATCGTCGATGAGGAAGCGGGCACTAACTTCGAGATCAAGTACCTGCGTGAGGGGCGCCCCATCTATCGGGTGGCCTATCGCCGCATATGACTGCTTCAGCGTGTCAGTAGCCGGCTGGCAAACAGAGCGCAGCCAGGGTGGCACCAGCATCGTGCCAGCGTGTGTAGCACCGTCAACCTACCGGTGAGCATGCGGCACCGGCATCTTGCCGGTGAATATGTGGCACCGGCATTCTGCCGGTGGGCATGTGGCACCGGCATCCTGCCGGTGCAAGTAGACGCAGGCGACTCCGGGTGTTCTGTCCACAGCGATATTGCCGCCGAGCAGCACGGCAGCGCCGACCGGAAGCCTGGAGCAGAACGGGGTGCACCGGCGCCCCGGCA
>JANQGB010000165.1 GCA_028277545.1 Phycisphaerae bacterium
TCGACGTCCGGGCGTCCGCGCGAACTGAAGTTCGCGGCTCGTTGTGATTCAGTTCCCCACCCCTGCTTTGCAGCGATGGGGCACCCGGCGACCGGCTACGTTGTGTACGTGCGGGCGTCCGCGCGAACTGAAGTTCGCGGCTCGTTGCGGTTCGGTTCCCCACCCCTGCTTTGCAGGGATGGGGCACCCGGCACCCGGTTCCGACGCGGGGCGTTGATGCCGGATGGTGGTCCGCGCAGCGGACGCTGCCTCGCTGCGCAGCGGACGCTGCCTGGCTACACCAGATGCGTGTCGGGGGTGGCAGGCGCGTGTCATCAGGCGCCCAGCCAATCGGCCAACTCGGTGAGGTTGGCGAATTGGGCCAGGGGGGCGGCGGTGGTCCGGTTGGTCTCCTGGCGCCGATTGATCCAGATGAAGGGGATGCCCAACTCGGCTGCGGGGACACCGTCGTGATACAGACTCTGGGCCACGTGGATGTGCGTGCCCGGGTCATCGGACTCCGTCTGCAGCAGGCGTTCAAAGTGGCGGCGGGCAGGCTTGTAGGCGCCGACGTCTTCGGCGGTGATGACGAAGTCGAACCGGTCCAGGTGCGGCGGGAAGTGCCGACAGGTGCGGGCAAACAGATCGCGGTCGATGTTGGAGAGCACGCCCAGACGGCAGCGCTGTTTGAGCCGGGCGAGGGCGGCGTTGGTGTCGGCGTAGGGCGTCCAGCCCGGCACTGAATCGGCGAGCAGGCCGGCCTGATCGGCGGGGACGTCGAGCTGATAGCGCCGGGCCAGTTCGACCTGCGCGCCGCGCAGCACTTGCCGGTACGAGGCGTACGGACCGGCCTCGATCGCGGCCTCAACTTCGAGGTAGGTGTCGAAGAACTCGCGCTGGTCGACCTGCAGGCCTCCGCCGGAGGCAGCCAGCGCGTCGAGGGCCCGACGAATGCCGGTTTCCCAGTCGATCAGGGTGCCGTAGCAGTCGAAGGAAAGGCTGCTGACCTGGGCGATCTGCTCATTTGACCAGTTCATGGTCTTGCTCCGCATTTGAACGCCGGAGAGGACACCCCTTCTCGCTCGCTTCGTGGAGTGGCCTCTACCGTCAGTATGTTCCCGTGCCCCTCCGGGGCACAGAGTAAGATAGGCGACCCTTCTTCCACGGGTTCCGCGTTGCTCCACCCGTGGCTACGTGCCTGCGGCCCTCCAGGCCGCCGGAGACTTGCGCCGTGGCGTCGCAATGCAGGCGGCGCCATTGCTCTCAGAATGCCCAAACTTCGTGCGAACCGGAGACGTCGTGCCAGCACATGCCATCAGGGTATACTGTCAGTGGGTTGACATCTCGTCTCCGGTCGGTTCCAGGCGTACCGTGGGTCGCGGCTCTGCGTCGGCCAGGCGCCTGACCAACACAGCCAGCACCGCTGCCGACTGCGTTGTTCCGCGGAGGTCGACCTGTTCGTAGGTATCGCCGGTAGAGTGGTAGAACTTCACACCCGGGCCGAGATCACCGGACAAGCTGAGGGCGCAGACGCCCTGCTTCATGAAGGCGGCGTGGTCGCTGGCCGTCCAACTGGCGTTACCGATTTTCTCACTGAGCCGGAACCCGGCCATGTCCTGCTGGAAGTCCTTGAGGAAGTCGACGACTTCCGCATGCCCGAAGGTGAACAGCTTGCGGGGGGCGCCGGGCATATCCACGTTGATCATGGCCACGATGTTGTCGAGTTCCTCGGCGTGCTGTTCGACATAGGCCCTGCTGCCGTGCAGGCCGTGTTCCTCGCCCATGAACCAGACGAAGCGCACGGTGCGCTTGGGGCGCCAGTCCACGCTGGCCAGGGCCCGGGCCGTTTCAAGTATGGTCGCCGACCCGTTACCGTTATCGATGGCTCCTTCGGCCAGGTGCCAACTGTCCAGGTGGGCACCGAGGATCACGAGCTCGCCAGCCAGCGGACCGGTGCCGGGTATCTCACCCACCACGTTGTTGGGCCGGGCGGCCCAGGCGTCGGCCTCGATGTGAACGTTGACGCGCACCGTTTGGCCCGCTTCCAGCCGCTCGATGAGTTTCGCGCCGGCGTCTCCGGGAATTGCCACGCCAGGCTCGGGCGACGGCTGAGGATGACACTGGCCAACGCGGGCCAGGTCGGGGAGTCTGGAGACGTGTATCAGACCCACCGCCCCGCGTTCCAGGGCCATGCTCATCTTGCGGCTGCGATGGCCGCCGCCCTCCCTGGCCATGGCGAACTTTCCACGGATGGCCTCGGCGTGGTTCTCGAAGTCCTCTGCCGAACCCTGCCCGATGTAGGCCAGCTCGGCCGTGATCCCTTCGGGCGGTGTGGTCAGGCAGTTGCCCAGGGAGAGGGCACCCTCGACTTCGAACGGCGGGTGGTCGAGCACGCTGACCTTGGTGCTGCGGTCCTGCCAGGTGGTCATCTCGAAGGGTTCGAAGTGCACGTTGGACAGGCCGTATTCGCGCAGCTTGTCGGCGACTAAGCGCTCGGCCAGGTGGGCGTTATCCGACCCACTCAACCGTCCGCCCGGCATGGCCAGGGCCCGCAAGTTCTCGGAGAACTCGCTGTTCATCATGACCTCGCCGATGAGCTGGCGGTCGATGGCGTCGCCGGTTGGCTGGTGGCAGCCTGGTGCGAGGATGCCGGCCGACAATAGCATAATCGCATAGCGCTGCGACGTAGATGAGGAGCGCAAGCGTCCGACACAAACTGGCGATGTTGCCATCAAATCTCCTTCACAGGCTATCTAATCAGGAATACCTCGATGGCCATGACGCCGACGCCTATCAAAGCCGCACCGGCGATGATACCTGCACATATCGGCTCCTGGTTCTGAACGACTACCTCGTTCATACGACTGTCCTTCTTGGGCCAAATCTTGCTACAGACCCAGAAAGCGAAGGAGCCCATGAACATGGCCAGGCAGATTTGGAATGGAATAATGAAAGCCAGCCCGATACCCACCGGAGTGAACGGAAACTTCCCTTTGGCCGCCATTCTGATGACCTCGAGCATGACTCCGAGTACTGCCCCGATGACCGCCGCCGATACCGCGGTAGTTGGTAGTTCGCTGAGTCCCTTGGTCAGGATTTCGGCGACTGCTTTCCACACCGTCACCGCGGGATAAGGATACTGTTCGGTGATCAAGCCGCCGGGGTTTCCTTTGAGGAAGACAGGGTAGAACACGGCGACAGAGAAGATGGCGCCGGAGAATGCGCCGATTACATGCCCGATGGCCTGCAAGCGCGGTTTTGCGCCCAGCATGTAGCCAGGTTTGATGTTCTGGATCAGGTTCGACGCGCTGCCGGCTACCTCCGCGCTAATGCCTGCGGTGGCGATGTTCGTGGTAATGTTGCCTGGAGCGATGGCCCCGTAGACAAGCTGCGTTATCTTACCCAGCGCCCCTGTGGGCGTGATGGATGTCAAGGCCGTTGAGTTCACGCCGATCAGCGTGAAGATGAAGACCATGGGGATGGCAATCGCCCCCAGCCAGTAGGCGACACCGAAGAAGTCGTGCGCCATCCAGACCACGTAAACACCGACGATCGGTATGCCGAGGAGCGAGACCCACAGCGGCAGTTCAATGTGCTTGATCGAATCCTCGGTCTTCTTCTTTTTGCCGCCAGTAAGCCCCTTGAAAGCCCTGACGAACATCTGTGGCTTGGCGAAGAAGGCCAGCAGGGACGCGGTTGTCATCATGGCAACACCGCACCACAGTGACCACTTGGCGATGGCGGTGAAGCCAACTGTCACAACTCCTGCGTCACTGGTACCGGAGACGATGTCTCCCCGCCCGATCATGATGGGGGCGAGAAGGAAGTAGTTGACCACGGCTCCGATCATGAGGGAGACGCCGGTCCTGATTCCCATCAGGCCGCCGGCGCCAATCATGGCGATGTCGAGGTCGGGCCGAATCGTGAGTTCTTTGAGAGGCGTACCCATGATGTTAGGGACCGCCCAGCCAGCCTTCTCGGCCAGTCGGTAGTACCACTCGTCGAGAAACTCGGGGACGCCGAGGAAGCCGAGCTTCACTTTGCCGAGCAGTGTATGCCAGACGTGCCACTGGCCGAACTTCAGCAGGCCCGCAATCACTCCGAAGATGACCAGTAGCTTGGCCGGCAGTACCGACTTGCTGGAGTCCTCCTCGTGCAGCGTATCCATGACCACGCCGCAGGCCCGGCCTTCAGGGAAGGGTAATTGCTCGTCGTTTATGAAGCGTCGTTTCAGAGGGAAGGCAAACAGCACACCGAGGATGGCCAGCCCGATCAGCCACATGATCATCTGCCACCAGGGAATCACGGTGTTGGTGACGACCATGTAAGCGGCCATGCTGGCGATGAGCGGGCCGTTCATGTAGCCGGCGGAGCAGGCGATGGACTGGAGGATGTTACTCTCCAGGACGTGGTAGTTGGCGCCGAGGCCGATCCGGCTGAGGACTTTGAACATCAGGAAGGCGGCGATGACGGCGGTGATGGCCACGCCCAGCGACCAGCCGGCCTTGGCTCCGACGTACAGGTTGGTGATCGAGAGCAGCCCGCCGATGATGAAGCCGCTGACCACGACCCGGATTGTCATCTGCGGGACGTTGCCCTGGTAGACATTCTCGAGCCACCAGCGGTCCTTCTCCTCGACCGTCATGGTGCGGATCTGTTCTTCGGAGAGATGTTGGATGGCCATAGGCAGGTTCCTCGCGACCGCAGACCGGTTTGCACTCCGGGACCTAAGTGTGTCAACCGGAGAGGCTCGAAGTCGGCACCATAGCGGGTCACCGGGGGAATGAAAAGCGAATCGTCGCTGGCAGTGACCTGGGCTGCGACAGCCGTATGGATGCCGCTCTCAGCCGCCTGGGGCGCGACGGGCACGGGCTCGGACGGGGAGTACCCTGGACGGTGGCAAGAGACGCCCCGACTATAGGCGACGATGCGAGACGAATCTGCCAAGCGCCGCGGCCAGCGACCGTACGGTCCGAAAGTCCGGTAAATGTTGGGGTGATGACAATCCTCGCCGGGAAGACTTGCCCGGAACGGATTTCGTGGTATAGTTTCGCAAACGACGCGGGTGTAGCTCAGTGGTAGAGCGTCACGTTGCCAACGTGAATGTCGTGAGTTCAAATCTCATCACCCGCTTTTGAGCATCACCCCGAACAGCGGCGAGAGCCGCTGTTTTGCTTGCGCCGGAAGACCGCTGCGCGGGGCTCATCTGACCAGTTGACCGTAAACGCCAGGGCGCGCGGTTGGCCGGTTCTTCGGCGACATCGGCCGTGACCGTCGAAGATAGAGCGGTTTGATCTGCGGCGGAGTTCAGCCAGGCAGACGGTATCCACCTCCGGACGCCAAAGAGCAAATATCCGGCTACTGCGGGCCCCTTAGGCGAGGAGAGCCGCGGTGGCTATGCCTCGGCAGGCGGTTCTTCCGTCTTCTGTTGCTGGGCAAGATGGGCGGTCCAGGCCTCCGCCTCAATGAAGACCCGGCAGATGTCGGGAACGTCCGCCTTGATCTGTCGATTGAAGTCTGCGACTGCCGCCTCGACTTCCTGGCTGGAGAGTTGGTCAGCGAAATCCACGCTCATGTTCACCAGGATGCTCTGCGGTCCCATGTGCACGGTGATGATCTCGTTGACCCGCCGTATGCTGGCATTGGCGGAGACGAGCTTATGGATGCGGCGCTGGATCTCGGGGTCGGCTGCCTCTCCGATCAGCAGGCCCTTGGTCTCCCAGGCCAGCCAGCAGGCCACCGTGGCCAGGATGAGTCCGATGACTACCGACGCCCCGCCGTCGAAGTAGGGGTTACCGGTTAGCTGCCCCAGGCCGATCCCGATGAAGGCCACCATCAGCCCCAGAAGGGCGGCGGAGTCCTCCAGCAGTACGACGAACATCGTCGGGTCCTTGCCCCGGCGAATGGCTTCGAAGTAACCGCGGTCACCCTTGGCGGTCTTGAAGTTCCGCCAAGCGATCCACCAGGCCCACCCTTCAAACACGATGGCAATCGTAAGGACGATGTAGTTGACCACGGCGTGCTGCACGGGGCTCGGATCGAGCAGGTGCTTGATGCCCTCGTAGAGCGAGACCCCGGCCCCGACCGCAAAGATGAGGATAGCGACCACGAACGACCAGAAGTAGACTTCCTTGCCGTGCCCCAGCGGGAATCGCTCGTCGGCGGGGCGGCTGCCCCGCTTCATGCCCCAGAGCAATAGCCCCTGATTGCCTGTGTCAACGACTGAGTGGATGGCTTCGGCCAGCATGGCGCTGGAGCCGGTCGCGGCCGCGGCGATGAACTTGGTTACCGCGATGCCCGCGTTGCCTGCCAGGGCAGCGTAGACGACCTTTCTGGAGCCGCTGGCCATAGGCCGGGAGTATAGCGGATGCCCTGGGCGTACACCAAGGTGCCGTCCGGCGGCGCTCGTGGTGCGGTCTAGTTCGACGGCAGCGCTAGCCGGTGCGGGCGCCGGAGCCGCCCCCCATGGCAACCAGTTGTGCGGCCATACCCTTCACCCCCGGGGCCTGGGCGGAGAGTTCCTCGGCCGCTGATGCCGATTCCTCGGCTCCGGCCGCGTTCTGCTGCGTCACTTTGTCCATCTGCGACAAGGCG
>JANQGB010000201.1 GCA_028277545.1 Phycisphaerae bacterium
TAGGCGACGGTGACGCAACAGTCGAGGTGACCGGCGTCGGCCCCGATGCCACCCGAGTGACGCTCTTCGCGGATGGCTCCCCTATCGGAACCTACCTCAATCCGTCCGGGGCGAATGGCACGGTCGAGGTCATACTCGATCCTGGCAGCGAACTGGTGCATCTGCAGTCCATCACCGCCGAGCAGGAAAACGCGCTGGGCATCTCCGGCCTCTCCGAAGCGCTGGAGGTGGGCATCGGCAATGGCGACATCCTCATCAGCCTGGGCATCCGCGAGTCAGGAGACGCCGGCGCCCTGGGCTCACCCGGCACCAGCACCGGTGACTTCGAGTGGATCGGCGCCAGTACGAACGGCCTGGGTGGTGCGCCGCAGGGCGTGGCCATCAGCCCGTCCGCCGACTGGCAGACTATCGTGTTCAACCCCGCCACCGATCCCGTCAGCCCGTTCTTCGACCTGGGCGACGGACAGATCACCGAGAGCCGGGGTATTCTCGAGTCACTGGCCGTCAGTGTGAACGCCGGCTCCGCCGATCGCAGCTCGGGTGCTTACACCCTCTACGTGGACAACGTGGTGAACGTCCAAGCAGGTGCCGGCGGTAGTGATTTCGTTATCGCCGATTTCGAAAGCTATGCTCCGGGCGACGAGGTCCTGTTCCAGGAACCGACCTTCTCCGGGTCCACAGATGAGCATCTGACCTACCCGCCAAGCACCAGCGAAATCAGTGAGGCAACGGGGCATCCAGGACAGTCAGAGCTTCTGCAGTGGTTCTGGAAGGACACTGGTGCACAGAGGTGGGCCAGAATCACGACGTTCGGTGCCAATAACGTCGAGATGCCGATAATAGACCTTACCAAGGCCATAAGATTGGATATCCTGTTGTTGATGGATGATTCCGAACCTTAGCTGCTTCGTCAGACTCAACCGCCTGGGCACGCGGCCACGCGCCGCGCCCCGGGCAACCGGGCGCGTTATAGGCCAAGTAGTGCTGTAGACTGGAGCCGCCGGAAGCTTGAGAAACGGCTCTACAGCGTCCGGCCGGGCTAGGTAGCGCGCTCGACGAGATGTCGGGAAACCGCGGGCGAGGGCAGCGCCCGGGACGTGCTGGCAGTTGGTGCCGGTAAAGTGGACAACATCCTGGTGTCCGCTGGCACGTGATTCTGCTAGAATGACAAGTAAGCGGCAAGGGACGCCGCGCTAGAGACAGTGTCAGGGTGTAGCCGAATGAGCAGGGCAATCACACTTCCGCCCATTGACGAACATGACCCGACGCCGAAGTACCTTCAGGCGCAGAAGATCGTGGTGGACGCCATTCGTTCCGGTGAGCTTTCACCCGGTGCCAAGCTCCCCTCGACCAAGGACATAAGTGCCCAGGTCAGTGTCAGCCTGATCACGGCGCACAAGGCACTCGAAGCGCTGGTGGCATCCGGTTGGCTGCGGCGCGAGACCGGTCGAGGCACGTATGTTCGCCAGGACGTCGCTCTCACCGCTGCCTCGGAGCGCTCCCTGTCAGTGGCCATCGTTCTGGATCACCATGCCAACATCAACGACTATTATCACAGCACGATTCTCGAAGGTCTGCGACAGGAAGCCCGGTCGGGTGAACAGCGCGTCGAGCTCTTTTTTCAGGAGCGCCTGACGCTCAGAAGTCGCGAGCGCAAGGGAGAGATCGGAGCCATCTGCATCCACCCGGCGCTGGAGTACCAGTCGGAGGTGGAGCACCTGGCCCGCAACCACCCTGTGCTGGTGCTGGGCGGGGCGTTTCCCAATGGCAGCGTCTCCTGTGTGGACTGCGACAATCGTAGCGGCGGCCGGCAAGCGGTGCAGCACGTGTTTGAGCTGGGTCATCGCCGCATCCTGGTGGTGTCCGGCCCGACTAATCTGAGCAACTCGCGGGACCGTCTTGACGGGGCGGTGGCCGAGATTGCATCCAGCGGCCTGCCAACCGACACGCGTGACCTGATCATGTCAGCAGACAGCGTGGTTCTGGACGACGCCAGCAAGCAGGGGCTGGCGGCCCGATTGGGCGCTGCCGATCGACCGACAGCCATCGTGGCCGGTGGATTCTATCTGGCGCTGGCCGCTATCCAGGTGGTCCGGGCAGCCGGGCTGTCTATCCCTCAGGACGTCTCCGTAGTCGGCTTCGACGACCCCGCATCGGCGCCATTGCTGGACCCGCCTCTGACGACCATACGCCAGCCGCTCACGGAGATGTCCTCGCGGGCCTACACCCTGATCCGAGACGCCCTGACCAGCGGCGACCACCGGATGCCGTCGTCTCAACTGCCGACCGAACTGGTGATTCGCGGGTCAACGGCACCGGCTTGAAGCGGAAGAAGAGGGTCCGCTTTGCGGGCCAGTACCCGGTAAGAGCGCGCGTCATCGAATCGGTGCGCGCCGCGGCCCCTGCCTGCCGCCCCACCGCAGGACGCTCACCCGCACGGCAGCAGGGTCATGCCAATACGGGTCACTCGTAAAGCAGGTAAGGCTGTCGCTGTTTACGAAAGTCCTCGGTGCCCTCTCCCCAGAAGGACATGATATCCTTGATCGGGCGGCGCTCGAGGAACATCCGGCGGACGAGGTCCGTGCCGCACACCTTGTCGAACATCCGGTCGCGCTTGCCCCCAAACAGCTTCCTATCCGGATGGGCCCTGGCCACCGCATCCATGATGTGAAACTGAACACCGGTCAGATGGACCTTGTCGCGATCCGAAAACAGGATTTGCACTCCGCCCACCGTCTCACCTGAATAGGTGGCGTAGTAGGGACGGTAGTACATCGGCCGGAAGAAGACGCCGGGCATGCGGCGGCTGTTGAGCACCTCGGACAGGCCGTGCGGATCGGTCCATGGGGCACCGGCCAGTTCAAACGGCAGCGTGTAGCCGACCCCCTCGCTGATCACGTGCAACTCGCCCATGATCCCCGTGGCCGCGTAGTAGAGAGCCGAGTCGGACCGAGGCACGTGCGGTGACGTTGGCACCCAGGTCAGACCCGTCTCATCGAACCACATCGCCCGCTTCCAGCCGGTCATGGGGATAACCTGCAGATCGCAGGTGCCGCCACCCTCCAACCAGCCTTCCCCGTTGATCATGTGGGCCAGCTCGCCGACGGTCATGCCGTGTACGTAAGGAATCGGAAGGTAGCCCACAAAGGACTTGTACTTGAAGTCCAGAACGCGGCCCTCGACGCGAGTCCCGGTCAGCGGGTTGGGGCGGTCCAGCACGACGATGCTCCTGCCGTGCTCGGCCGCTGCTTCCATGGCTACCGCCATGGTGCTGATGTAGGTGTAGGATCGCGAGCCGATGTCCTGAATGTCGAAGACCAGCGTATCGATGCCTTCGAGCATTTCTGCTGTTGGTTTGCGGTTCTTCCCGTACAGGGAGTACGTCGGGACTCCCGTAGTGGCGTCCCGAGAATCCTCCACCGCCGCACCGGCGTGAGCCTCGCCGCGGACACCGTGCTCCGGGCCGAACAGCGCCACCAACTCGACGTTGGCTGCCTGGTGCAACACGTCGACGGTCGAGCGCAGATCATGCGTGATGCCGGTGGGGTTGGTGATCAGCCCTACGCGTTTGCCGTCCAACTGCTTGAATTCGCTGGCCACCAGCACGTCGATTCCCGTACGAACCGCCGCATCGGGGCTCTGGGCGCCTGCTTCTGAATGCAATGTAGAAAGCAGCACTACCACTGCCAATACGCTGACACGCATGCCACGTCTCCGCTAAGACGACGAGCCGGATGGGGCCGGATCGTCAGGGTTAAAGTGTCGACCAGACCTCGTCCGGCAGAGGCCCCAGGTCCGACGCCGCACAGTTATCGGCTACTTGTTGGGCGGTCTTGGCCCCGGGAATAACCGTGTGGCAGGCCGGGTGCGACAGGCAGAACCGCAGGCTGACCTGGCTCTTGCTCTGATCCGCGTACCGCTCGAATAGAGGTCCTAGCTCCTCCAAACGGGTCAAATAGTCCTCAAGCTTGTCAGGGGCGAGGTTCATCCGGCGATGATCGTCCTCGCCGAATCGCGATTCGCGGGTGAACTTGCCGGTGAGCAGGCCGAAGAGAATGGGAATCCGAACGATCACGCCGATCCCATACCGTTGGGCCATGGGGAAGAGCACGTCCTCCGCCTCGCGCTCCAGCAGGTTATAGCGTACCTGTATGCAGTCGATCAGGTCGTGGTGGCGCTCCAGCAGGTGGGCGTGCTCCGTTTCCTTGAACGAC
>JANQGB010000240.1 GCA_028277545.1 Phycisphaerae bacterium
GTCATCTATGCTTGGGCCCATCATTTTTTGGAGCGGCGCGCCATCTATGCGCTAGGCCCGGCATTCATGCCGGGTGAACGAAGCCCGGCGCAGGAAACGCCACCCCGGTTCACCGGGGTTCTCGATGACAGTCTTCAGACACTGGGGCCGTTGCCATCGATTGTCTGGACCGGTCCCGACACACGATGGGTAAACCCGGACCACGAGAAGCCCGCTGAAAGCGGGCTCGACGGTAACTGATGGACCCGGGGAACCCGGCATGAATGCCGGGCCTAGCGCGCAGGCCACGAGAAGCTCGCTTGAAGAAGGGCAACGCCAGAAACTGGCACTTAAGAAACGGAGTGAACGTCCCTTGCAGCTTCGCGGGGCAGGCCAGCGTCGGGCGCGCGAACATCTGCACAACGCCCGAGGATGGCATTTCCTGCGGTGGCGCATTGACCGTCGTATTCCTGAGTGTGGTTCAGACCTTGACCGGCGCATACTCGCTGATAATAAGACCCGCGGTCTTGAGGCCGTCCACGGCCGAGCTGACGATGCCGCCGGCATAGCCGGCCCCCTCGCCTATCGGGTAGAGGTTGGCGGTACGCGTGGCCTGCCGCGTGGTGGGCCCGCGAAGTACGCGGACCGGCGTGCTGGCCCGGGTCTCTGGGGCCACGATGATGGCATATTTCCCCGCGAAGCCGCGCATCCGCCGGGTCAGCATGCGCAAGCCGCGCTTCAGCGCCGAGGCCACCTCGCCCGGGATGAACTGCCTGATGTCGGCCCACTGCCCGCCCAGGGGATAGCTGGTTTCGAGATGGCCGTCAGACGCCTTCCCTTTGAGGAAGTCGGCGGCCCGCTGGGCCGGCACGCGGTAGCTGCCGCCCGTGGCCTCAAAGGCCAGTCGCTCCCACCGTTCCTGATAGGCCAGCCCGGCCAGCGGATCGGGACCGACCAACTCGGGCGGTATGGTCACCACCAGTCCCGCGTTGGCGAACTTGCCATGACGCTTCGAGGGGCTGGCCCCGTTGGTGGCTACCAGCCCGGCCGACTCGTTCGACGGAAGGATGGAACCGCCCGGGCACATGCAGAAGCTGAACAGGTCACCCAGGTCGCCAGCCGCAGAGCGGGCCACCAACTGGTACTCCGCCGGTGGCAGCCGGCAGTGGCCTGCCACCGCACCGAATTGCCAGCGATCCACCACTTCCTGCGGGTGCTCGATACGAACGCCCATCTGAAACGGTTTGCCTTCCATGGCCACGCCGCGGCGCGACAGCATACGCAGCGTGTCACGGGCGGAATGTCCTATGGCCAGGATGACTGGTCCGACCGGCTGCCACGTGTCGTTGATCTGGATGCCCGTCAGCCTGCCGTCTTCGATGCGCACGTCGGCCATCGTACTGTCGAAGTGTATCTCTCCGCCGAGCTCTTCGATGTGCTTCCGAATTCGGCGGCATATGGTGGGCAGCCGCTCACTGCCGACGTGTGGCTTGGCGTCGATGAGAATCTCGGGGTCGCCGCCGTGCTGGCAGAACGTCTCCATGACGTTGCGGATCAACGGATCGGACACCCGGGTGTAGAGCTTGCCATCGCTGTACGTGCCTGCGCCGCCCTCGCCGTAAAGCAGATTGCTGTTGGGATCAAAGACGCCCTCGCGGTAGAACTTTTTCAGCACGTCGACGTGGCGGCGGCGTACGTCGCGGCCTCGCTCGTATACCACCGGACGGTAACCCAGCGACGCCAGTTCCAGGGCAGCGAACATGCCGGCCGGGCCAAACCCGATAACCACCGGCCGTTCGGGTAGTGGCTGGCTCCCCGGCTCGTGACTGCTGGCAGGAGGAGGCTTCACCGCCAGAACGTCGCGAAGATGCTGCCGGGCCAGCAGCGCTTTCTCGGCGGCAGCACCACCGTCCAGCGTCACCTCCAGGTGATAGACAAAGTGGATCCGTCGTTCGTCCCGGGCGTCAAGCGACCGCCGCACAGTGGTGTGCCGGCGTATTGCGTCGGCGGGCACGCGCAGTCGCCGGGCGGCCTTCTCCAGGAGAGCCTCTTCCGGCTCGTCCAGGGTCAACTGTAGATTGCGGACCAGCAACGCCATGGCAGGCGCACTCTATCCGTGGGCGTCCGGTCTTACCAG
>JANQGB010000382.1 GCA_028277545.1 Phycisphaerae bacterium
AGAATGCCGCGTTCACCGAGGCCCTGGCCAACGCCCGAAGCAACGGAGCCCCGGCACCGGCGGAACAGATAGCCGTTCAGGTGCAGAAGGCCCAGCAGGCTGGCAAGGACCAGCTGAACATCAAGCTGCATCCGGCGGAACTCGGCCGTATCGAAGTGAAGCTGGAATCCGGCGACGATGGCGTCCTGCGGGCGGTGATCTCGGCTGAGCGCAGCGAAACGCTCGATCTTCTGCAGCGCGACTCCCGCGGCCTGGAAAGGGCCCTGCAGGATGCCGGAGTCAAAACAGACTCAGGCAGCCTCAGCTTCAACCTGAAGGGCCAGCAACAACAGGCGGATCAGGATGCGCCGGAGGGCCAGACCGCCGGCAACGCTGGCGAAGCCGATGCCAAACTGGAAGATCCGGCAGCCAATCCACCGCCGCCTCAGAGCTTTGCCCGCCATGATGGCGCCCTGGATATCCGGGTCTAGGCCGGAAAGGACAGCAGCATGACCACCGTGGAAACCCGCGATCCTGTGAACGGCGTGTCCTTTGTGGACGCCAACAACAGCAGCCTGAGTAACGGCACCTCGCTGGCCGAGACCTTTGACACCTTCCTCACGCTGCTAACTACGCAGCTGCAGTACCAGGATCCCCTGGATCCGATGGACACCAACGAGTTCACCTCTCAGTTGGTCGAGTTCACCGGTGTCGAACAGGCGATCGCGACCAACGACAAGCTGGAGGAGTTGATCTCGCTGCAAAGCTCCAGCCAGCTCAACGACGCCGTCGGCTACATCGGCAAGACGGTCTCGGCCGACAGCATCATCCTGATGCTGCAAGGCGGCGATTCAACCATCACCTACAGCCTCGGCGCCAATGCCGCCCAGACCAGCGTTCTGGTCATCGACGAGCTCGGCAACACAGTCCGCACGCTTTCCGGCGAAACCGCCGTCGGCGACCACGAGATCGTCTGGGACGGCAAGGACGACAACGGCAACACCCTGGAAGACGGGCTCTACGGCTTTCTGGTGACGGCGATCGATGCTGACGACAACCCGGTCCCGCTTGTGCAGGGAACCTCCGGACAGGTGACCGGCGTCAAGCAGGTGGACGGCAACGTCATTCTGGAGATCGGCGAGCTTGAGCTTCAGCTCAACGAGATCCTGGCAATTCAGGAGACCGCGGCCCTGGGCGGAAGCTAGGGCGCGGCAGCAGAACAGAAGAAACGAGAGTTTGACAGTCGATTTCAGTTCCCGGATGAGCCCCGCAGTTTGGCTGGTCCGGCTGTAACCAAGGAGACGAAGGTATGAGTATCTACGGTGCAATGTTTGCCGGTGTGTCGGGACTGGCAGCCCAAAGTAACGCGCTGAGCATGATCTCTGACAACATCGCAAACGTGAACACGGTCGGCTACAAGAGCGTCAGCGCGCGCTTCGAGACCCTGGTCACGCAGGCCGCGACCGAGACGACGCATACGCCCGGCGGCGTGGCCTCCTCACCTTACTCCTACATCGACCGCCAGGGCCTGCTTCAGGGCTCGGCCTCCGGCACCGACCTCGCGGTTGCCGGCCAGGGTTTCTTCGTCGTGAACGAATCCGCCACACCGGGCTTCGGCGACGACTTCTTCTTTACCCGCGCCGGCTCTTTCAATCCGGACGCAAACGGCAATCTGGTCAACACGGCCGGCTACTATCTGCAGGGCTACGACCTGCGCACGACCACGCCGCAGCCCAGCTCAAGTACCTTCACGGGCCTGACC
>JANQGB010000438.1 GCA_028277545.1 Phycisphaerae bacterium
CGCCAGGTGGACGAGCCGGAATAACGCGTTGTGAACGAAGTTCTTGCGCCCGAGAGCCCCCACCCACATTACCGGCAGGCTCAACACCACAAACCCCACGAACGAAACGTGCGCCACCAGCACCACGTCCGCCAGGAAACTGTATAACCTCGCATTGATCTGCTTATCCTCCGTTCTCTCCCCAGCCACAAGTCTACCACCAACGCTCGACCACGCCAATCTCTCCCCACGTAAACATTGAGGCCCAAACCCTCCCGATTACACTGGAAAGCCGCGATGACGACGGTATATTCTGCCTCGCTGAAGCGCGCCAGCGTAGCTCAGTTGGTAGAGCACTTGATTTGTAATCAGGCGGTCAACGGTTCGAGTCCGTTCGCTGGCTCCAGCTTTTCCTACCCAGAATCCCCTCCGAGTTCCCTCCGTGATACCAGGAAACGGTTCTGTTCCAAGGGGCAAGGTCAAATGGGGTCGATTCTGCAGACTTGCCCCCATCAAGATGGAGTGGGCGTAAGACGATTCTGGGGCGGGACCTTCTCGGGGTGCCAATGGCAGCCAGATCACGATCTCTTCGTTCCACCAGGCACGGTCATGCATCATGCCAACTTCTGTGTGGGAGTGGAGAGCAAGATCGCACAACTGGCATACGTCAGAGCTATTGTGGAAGAGATGCGAAAGGGGATGCCGGGATCGCTCAGGGCTTAGGCCAGAAGTAGTTCTGGCCTCCTTTGGTGAAGAAGGCTTCTGCGTTGTCCCAGTGGCACCAAGCCCCGGAGCCGTCCATGTCGGTGGCGTTCAGACCTTTGGGGTACATGGGTCTGGCGGGGATGTCATGGCCGTAGTAGTTGGGGGCAGAGGTCAGGGTCATGCAGCCCCACATGGGGGTGTTGGATTCGGCCGTGTCGAAGCGGGTGAGGTCGCGTTGCGCTACCAGCCAGGCGCCGGGATCGAGGACCTGGTAGTAGGAGTAGGAGACGCGCCAGGTGACGTAGTCCGGGATGGTCTGGGCCGGGTGGGCGTAGTCCAGCAAGATGCTGGGGCAGAACATGACGTCATCGCGCATCCCGGGCAGGTAGTTGTCGAAGAAGGATGTGTTCAGGTTCCATTGGCCTGAACCGTCGCGCATCCAATGGGGGTAGTAGTTGGTTCCGCTGCGGTGCGGCAGGAAGCCGTCATTGTCTCCCGCGTAGACGGCTGTGGCCTGGCCAGCCTGCCGGAGGTTCCCAAGACACAGCACGCGTTTGGCGCGATTCTTTGCTTGTCCCAGCGTCGGCAGCAGCATCGAAGCCAGGATCGCGATGATCGCGATGACGACCAGCAGTTCGATCAGTGTGAAACTGCCGGACGGGGCTTCGCTGGTGTGTGCTTTCCGGTTTCTCATTCCCCTTTCTCCTCTTCTGCGGTTCCATTCCTGGGGGCGCCTACTTCATCCCGCTGGTGTCAACTTCAGGACGCATGTTTCATTGCCGGTTGCACGTATGCGAATGCGCTTGGTCCGCGTGCCGATCCGCTTGCCGCTGAAGACATCGTACACGTCCATCTTGGCCGGCAGGCGGATGGTCTTGCGCCCGGGCTTTGCCGGGTGCAGCATGATGTAGCTCCGGTTCGCATGGAACGGGTCGAGCGATTCCGAGTAGACGTGTACACCCGCGTAGTGGCAGAGGCCGAGAAGCAGGTCCCGGTTCAATGGCAGCAGCGAGTAGACCGAACGCCACTCGTCCAACTCCTTGACGCTGAGGGCGGGATTCCCGTTGACGTTCCCGAGGGTGGTTGCCTCGGGATCGCTGACGCTGAAGACGGGGCCCACCGGCAGTGGCTGCGTCGCCGTCTTCCCGAACGTGCGTGTGATCCGGTGCCGGCCAGTGGTGCGGAGTTC
>JANQGB010000449.1 GCA_028277545.1 Phycisphaerae bacterium
ACGCTCTACCGTATAGCGGTCTCTCAGGCGCAGGCGAATCTTGCGGCGGCCCTCACCACTCAGGAGGCGACAAACTCCCAGGTAGACGCCTCCGGCGCCCAGTTGGAGCGATTGCAGGCCCAGCGCGACAACGCCCGCATTGAGTTCGACCGCTTGGAGCGACTCTACCGGGAGGGGAACGCTGCCCGCATCGAGTTTGACCGGCGGGAGACGACGCTGCGAGCGGCGGAGGCCGGCGTGCGGGCGGCTGAGGCCGCGTTACGAAAGGCCCGGCAGGAACGCAACGTGGCCGAGTCGTCGGTCGCTCTCGCCCAGGCGAAACTGGCCGAGTCTCAGGAGCTGCTGGCGCGTTGCGAGATAGTCGCTCCGCAATCCGGGCGAGTGGACCGGCTGCTCGTCGAGGAGGGCGAGTACGTGGTGGCTGCCCAGCCGGTGGCGGACGTGATTCGTCTGGACCGCCTCAAGCTGTTTGTTGAGCTGACGGGGCGGCAACTGGCGTCGCTCGGGGACCAGGTTGCGGCTGAACTGATCGCCGACGCCCACCCGGATCGCGCCTACCCGGCAGTTTTGCAGCACGTCGCCCCGCGGGCCGACCCGGTCAGCCGGAAGTTCCGCGTCGAATTGCACGCAGACAACTCCGATGGCCGGCTGTTGGCCGGCATGTTCGCCGAGTGCAGACTGACTGGCGGGCGCCCTCGCGAGATCATGACCTTGCCCGCCTCGGCAGTTGTTCGCCGATTCGGCAAGGACTACTGTTACCTGGTGGCCATCGAGCAGGAACAGGCTCGCTGTCACCTGCACCGGATCAGTACCAGAGGCCTGGCTTCTCGGGCCGACCAGGTCGAGGTTGTCGCCGGTCTGCAGACTGGCGACCGCGTGGTGGTGGAGTCGCACGCGGAGCTGCGCGACGGGATGCCGGTGTCGATCGCGGGCGAAGCGACAGAGTGACGCGATGTGTCGCAAGAAGGTCACGGAAGGTACTCCGCTCAGCGGTGCCGGCGTCTCGCGTAACGCCGTAGTCCGTCCACCCGTCGACGGGCGGGATCGTCACTGATGTCCTTGGCCCGGTTCTCCATCAAGCAGATAGTCCTGGTCAACCTGCTCTTCGTGGTGTTCATCGTCGCCGGGGCCGTGGTCTATTCACTCCTGCCGGTAGATGTTTACCCGGACACTTCCTTGGATCTGGCCACCATTAGCACGACCTGGCCGGGGGCGTCGGCGGAGGACGTGGAACGCCTGGTCACGCGCCTCATCGAGGAAGAGGTCGAAGACGTTCGCGGGCAGGAGAGATTGTACAGTTACTCTCTCTCCGACCTCTCCGGGGTGGGCGTCAAGTTTCGAGAGGAACTGTCCGAGGCGGAGTTGGACCGGGCCTTCGACGAGTTACGGTTGGCGTTGGATCGGGTGGTGGACCTGCCGGACGATTGCGAGGAGCCGATTCTAACGCGGTTGACGGTGGACGAAATCTGGCCGTTGGTGCAGGTCGTCGTGCTGGATGAGGGGGCGGGCGAGGCGACGGTACGCCGCGTGGCGCTTGAACTCAAGAAGGAGCTGCGCCTGGTTCAGGACGTCTCCCGCGTTCGCGAAGTCGCCGTTCGCGAGCGGGAGATTCACATCCTGTTGCGCAAGGACCTGCTGGAGAAGTACAGCCTCTCGCTGGAGGAGGTGGCCGCTGTGTTGCGGACCCGAAACCTCAACGTGCCGGCAGGGGTGCTCGATACCGAGGCGGACGAAATCACCGTCCGCAGTATCGGCGAAGTTGACGATCCGCAGGCCCTGGGTGAGATATGCATCCTGCGCAGTGCCACCGGCGGGCACGTGTTGTTGAAGGATGTGGCCCGCATCACCGAGGATTTTGAGGAGGCGATCTGGGCAGCCCGCTTCGCCGGCCAGCCGTGCGCCTTGCTATACCTGAGCAAGGAACGGACGGCCAACGCGATCACTGTCAGGGATGCGGTGCAGGAGTGCCTGGAGCGTTACGAGCAAGAGCACGAACTGCCCGGCGTGTCGCTGCATTTGACTGCTGACTCCACCACCATGATCTCCAGCCGTCTCAACGTGTTGAAGCGGAACCTGGGCTTGGGTTTGATCCTGGTCTTCGTGGTGCTATGGAGCATCTTAGGGCTGCGCAACTCGACCCTGGCCATTATCGGGGTGCCCTTCTCGTTCTTGTGCGCCTTCATATTCCTTTACGCCATCGACGTCTCCATCAACGCGGTCAGTGTGGTCTCGCTGGTGCTGGTCAGCGGCATCATCGTGGACGACGCCATCGTGGTGATGGAGAACATCTATCGTCACGTGCAGGAGGGGGAACCGCTGCGGGAGGCGGTAATACGGGGCACCGACGAGGTGATGTGGCCGGTCATCAGTTCGACGCTGACCACGATCGCCGCGTTCCTGCCACTGCTGCTCATGCCGGGCGTGATCGGTAAATTCTTTGCCATCATTCCCAAGACCGTGACGGTCGCCCTGGTGGCATCGTTGTTTGAATGCCTGATCATCCTGCCTGCCCATTACCTCGACTGGGGACGCCGCACCGAGCGGACCGAGAGAGGCTCGCCGCCGGGTTCGAAGCTGGGCCGGCGCCTGGTGGGGTGGTACGACGGGCTGCTGCGTCAGGTGCTGAGTCACCGTTATCTTGCGGTCGGGGTGGTCGCGGCCGGCGGCGTATTGGCCTGGCAGGCGAGCAGAACGCTGGTGCGTGATCTGTTTCCCTCGGATTTCCCCACCTTCGTGATCGACTTCAACGCCCGCCCCGGCGCGGGTCTGGAAGAGACGGATCAGGTGGCTGGTCAGTTGTCGCCGATTCTGGATTCGTTCATTCCCGACACGGTTGACCGTTACGCCACCGCATTGGGCGTGCAGTGGAACGAGGACAACCAGCGGCTTTTGCGCACCAACCTGGTGCAGATGTGGGTGGACGTCAAGCAGGTCGGCGGGCGCGATGTGGATCCGGCCGTGGTGATGAACGACGTGCGCTCCGCCCTATTGAACTACGTCAATGAGCATCCGGACTGCGGGATCGAGAACCTGCGGGTCTGGCCTGTGCGTGACGGCCCGCCGGTCGGCAAACCGGTAGCCATTCGCGTGGAGCATCCCGATTATGCCCTGGCCGGCGAGATTGCCGAGCGAATTCAGGCTCGACTTCGATCCATGCCCGGGGTCTACGACGTGGCTGATAACCTGCATCTGGGGCGGCGCGAACTTCAGGTGCGGTTGCGCGAACAGCCGGCGGCCGAACTCGGCGTAACCTACGCCCAGGTCGCCACGGTCCTGCGCGGCGCCAACGAGGGCCTGAAGGTCGGCGTCTACAAGGATATCGAGCAGGCCGAGGATGTCGACATCAAGGTGCGCCTGGCTGACGAAGATGTTGCGGGGCCGGACGATCTTCTGGACCTGGACGTCAGCGGGCTTGGCGGGCGGCGCGTCAAGATGCATCAGGTTGCGGACCTGGAGTTCGAGCGAACCTACGCTGCTCGGTACCACTTTAATGCTCAGCGGGCTGTTCAAGTGACGGCGGACGTGGACACCGGTACTGGCGTGGACGCTCAGGCGGTCAGCCGGGCGATTCTGGCTGAGTTCGCACCACTTGAACAGCAGCATGATCGGCTGCGCATCCGTGCGGAGGGGCAGTTCGTCGAGACGCGCCGCAGCTTTGAGGCCTTGTGGCGATCCGGTCTCGTGGCGGTAGGCCTGATGTACCTGATCCTCGCCGCCCAGTTCCGGAGTTACCTTCAGCCGGTGGTGGTGTTGTTGGCCGTGCTCTTCGGCCTGGTGGGGATGATTCTGGGGCTGGTGGCCAACAACTACCCTTTCACCATCGTGACCGCCGTCGCCATGGTGGGTTTGTGCGGCGTGGTGGTCAACGACGCACTGGTGCTGCTGGACTTTATTAACAAGGAACGCGGGCGGGGCACGCCTCTGGCGGAGGCGCTGCGCATAGCCTGCGGCCGACGGGCTCGGCCTATCGTGTTGACCACGATCACTACCGTGTTCGGGTTGGGCCCCATGGCGGCCGGCGTCGGTGGCTATAGCAAGATCTGGTCACCGTTCGCCATGAGCATGTGCTGGGGGCTGGCGATGGCCACTGGCCTCACGCTGGTGCTGGTACCGGCGTTCTACCATATAGTGGATGACGTCAAACAGTGGTTCTTGAGACGTCTGTCGGGGGTGGTCTCCCCGCCGGATGCCGGGGCCGACCGTCCGTGAGGGCAGGCGCGGTCGGCGCACACCAATCCAGCGGGCGGTTCCGGGCGCCCGCCGT
>JANQGB010000533.1 GCA_028277545.1 Phycisphaerae bacterium
TGACGCGCTCCAGACCGACCAGGGGGGGCACTGTTCTGCTCGATCGTTTTGGCCTGGCTGGAGCGCGTCAGAGATGAGCCGCCACCCGGAGCGGCGGCAGGCAGCAGGCCGGCCAGGGCTACGTTGTCAGCGGCGGTTAGGGCGTCGAGCAGGTTGTAGCCCTGGAAGATCAAGGCCACGTTCCGGGCCCGCTCGTCGGGAAGCCGGGATTCAGGCAGGTTGTCCATACGCTGGCCATCGACGTAGGCTTCACCTTCGTCCGGACGCTGCAGCAGGCCCAGGATGTGCAGCAATGTCGTCTTGCCGCTGCCCGAGGGGCCTTCTATGAGGGTGAGTTCCCCGGCATGAATGTCGAGGTCAACGCACTGCAGGGCCCGAACCAGGGAGGTGCCGTGCCCGAATGACTTGCTCACGCCGATCAGTCGGGCGGCGGGGAGAGGATCGCACGCCTGGCCGGGCCCGCGCGGCACCAGGTTGTCGCTTTGATCAGCAATTCCTGCCTCACTCATCGGAACACCTCCGCCGGGGCAAGCCGAAACACGCGCCAGGCGGCGATCAGGCTGGAGGCGACGCACATGACCAAGGTCAGCGGCAGCAGGACCATAAACAACGCCGGCGGCATGAGCATGGTAACCGCCGTGCCACCGGTGCCGGCAAACTTCGATATCAGCAGGCTGCCGGCACAGCCCAAGACGTAGCCGATAAGTGCCACGATCACACCCTGGGCGACGATGGTGCCGGCGACGAAGCGATTGCGGAAGCCAAGGGCCTTGAGAATGCCATACTCCGGCAGCTTGACTAGCACGCCGGTGACGAACGTCTGACCGACAATGGTCATGCCGACGATCAGGGCCAGGACAGCCATGAGCCCCAGCGAGTAGCCCATGCCGGTGCCCATGACCCAGTAGGACCAGCAACGCTCGGCAAACTCGGCCTTGGTGAGGACCTCGACATCCGGGATACGCCGGGCGAGCTCGTGGCGCACAGCGAGGACGTCCACGCCGGGGTCACACTTGACCATGACGAAGATGGTGTAGTCCTGGTCCAGCCGCGTGAAATCCAACGCAGCCTCATACGAGGTGAAGACGTATGGCGTGGGGGTAAACGAGGCCATGCCGCTGGCGTAGTCGGCAATGAAGACGCGGTGAGCGTTCATTTCCGCCCTGCTGCCGGTTGCGAGGGGGACGCCGTGATCGCCGAACCGGACGCTCTCTCGCCGATCGAGAACCACGCCGCGGCCTTCGGCGGTCTTGGCGCGGATCAGGTCGGAGTCGATCGGCAGCCAACGGTGCTCGGTGTCGGTGCCGACGACGATGACCGGCTCTTGCCGGCCGGAGGGGAAGCGCAGCACGCTGAAGCCGACGACCATGCGGCCAGTGCGTTCAACACCCGGAACGCCCAGGGCCTGATACCGCCGGTGACCCGGCATGGGAACGGAGAAGTCAGCGTTGGACGCCTTGTAAGGAACAATCCAGAGATCTCCGCTCATCTGCTCGGCGAGCAGCGACGAGTTATGCAGCGCACCGAGAAAGATGGACGCCTGCACCGCCATCAGCACCACGGCGAAGACCAGCCCGACAACGGCCGTGATAAATCGGGCCTTGTCGCGATACAGGTTGTACCAGGCAATATGCCACATCGGCGAACAACCTCGGCCCACGATGCTGCCGCGCAGACCTGCCCCGCCCGCACGGCCTGTGTTCGCTCCGCGCTATTCTACCATGGTAGGCATCACCCGAGGCGCATTCCGCCGGTGAATCCCGGTGGCTCTTACGGGCGGTTGCCGATGATCTCAGCGATGCGCCGGGCCGCCAGGCCGTCCCATCTTTCGGGTACCGGTCGGTGATCTCGCGAGGCAGTCCGGCAGTGGCGGTAGGCGCTGATGATGCGTTGCGGATCAGAGCCGACCAGGGTGCTTGTGCCGGAGGTTATGGTGACCGGGCGTTCGGTGTTCTCGCGCAGGGTCAGACAGAACACTCCCAGGATGGTGGTCTCCTCCTGGATGCCGCCCGAGTCCGTGAGCACAACCGATGCGTTGGCCATCAGCTTCAGGAAATCGAGGTATCCCAGCGGCTCGATTATGTTCAGGCCTTTCATTCCGTCGAGCCGATCGGCCAGTCCCAGTCGGGCGAGGTTGGCCCGCGTGCGCGGATGCATGGCGAAAACGACGGGCAGGTCCTGCTGGATGACGTCCAGGGCGTCGGCTATGCGACCGAACGCCGCCGGGTCGTCAACGTTGTTGGGGCGATGCAGCGTGACGACGTTGTATCTCCCCGGCCCGAGCCCCAGCTCGGTGAGAATGGCAGACTCCTCGGCCTGGGCGCGATTGGCCAGCAGAGTGTCGATCATCACGTTGCCGACAAAATGGACTTTATCATCCGGTACACCTTCCCGCCGCAGGTTCTCCAGCCCGCTGGGCTCGCTGACCAGCAGCAGCTCGGAAATGGCATCTGTCAGCAGCCGGTTGATCTCCTCCGGCATGGTTCGATCGAAGCTGCGCAGCCCGGCCTCGACGTGGGCCACGCGGATGCCCATCTTGACCGCCACCAGGGCGCAGGCGATGGTGCTGTTCACGTCGCCCACCACCACCACCCAGTCCGGCTCATACTCGCCCAGCACCGGTTCGAACCGGGTCATGATCTCGGCGGTCTGCACGGCATGGCTGCCCGAGCCGACGCCGAGGTTTAAGTCCGGCTGGGGAATGCCGAGCTGGCGGAAGAAGAGTTCGGACATGTTCTGGTCGTAGTGCTGGCCGGTGTGCACGATGAGGGGCTGAAACTCGCCGTGCTCGCGATAGGCCCGCATCAGCGGTGCAATCTTCATGAAATTCGGCCTGGCACCGCAGACATTCAAGACTTTGATCATGAGGATTGCACCGCTGATGCGGGCCTATCGCGAGCACGCCGAGTTTCAGCCCCTCATCGTGCACACCGGCCAGCACTACGACCAGAACATGTCCGAACTCTTCTTCCGAA
>JANQGB010000558.1 GCA_028277545.1 Phycisphaerae bacterium
AAAGGGAAGCGCCGTTGTTATACGAGTCGGTCATCAGCAGCAACATCCCGCCTGTCTGCTGGTAGAACGGGCTGTAGACCTGCTCGACAAGCTCGGCCCCCGGCGCCATCCCCATACCGCGGAGAAAGCCGAACGAGTCCAGCGTGCCGGTCGAGCCGTCCGCCGCCATGATTCCGGCGGTATGAGTGCCGTGGCCGCTGCTCGCCCCCGCGCCGCAGGTCGTACCGGAACAGCCGATCAGGCGACCGGCCAGCTCCGGGTGACTGTCATGAATGCCGCCATCCACGTTGGCAATGATCACCCCGGTACCGTTCAGGCCGGAGTCGGACAGCCAATCCTGGTACCCGGGGAACGCCTGGTTGAGTTCGTCCACGTTGTTGACGCAGACCTGGTTGCTCATCTCGCCGCGCAGGCCGCCGTCGGTGGGAACCGTCTGGACGCTGTACACGCCGGGGACTTTGGCGGCGTCAGCCAGTGCCGCCAGCGACAGTTCGAATCCGGCCAGTTCGAAAACGTGATTGAGCTTTCTGCTCTCCAGGAGTCGACCGCCGAGGGCCTCAATCCGCCGCACTGCCGCGGCCATGTCAGCTCCGCGGTACAGGAGCACCCGCACCTCGCCTGGTTGGTCCGGCTGATTGCGAAGTATCGGCAAGAGCCGATAGGCAGGAGCGAACGGACCCGTCCAGCGCACGTTTGGCCTGACCGCCGCGTTGCCCCGTGCGGCGGTATCGCCCCACACGACGTACGTATGCGGGTGGATGTACTGCACGATCTCCAGCCCGTCAGCCCGGATGGCGTTGAGCCACTCGTTCTTCGTTGGGCCGGCCATCTGAACCAAGTGCAGATCGGCCTCGTCTGCGTCACTGGTCTGCAGGTCCGGCGGCAGGACCGGCTCCTGAGTCAGTGGATCGAAGGCCTGCTCGCCAAGTTGCAGCGTGAATGCGTCGCGGACCTCCCGGTGTTCGACAGTCGATCCTCGCAGCGCGGCCGCATCCGTGGGACTCAACTCCAGCCAGACGAAGCTGCCGTAGTCGATCCTGGTGGCCGGCTCCAGGTTCAGTCGCGCCAGGTCCGCGGCGGCTGAAGCCGGCACACGCACGTACCGGGCGTCAGCCTCGTTCTGGTCTACACCAAAGACCGCAGCCGGCACCGCCAGCGCAGCCACGAAACACATCACAGAGAACATCCGCAACTCAGATCGCATTACCTGCCTCCGGTCCTTATGCAATCGTGTTGTACCGACTCGCCCGAACAAACATCAAACTCAGATCGACGCGGGAGGATACGTCGTGCCACCACCCCAGTAGTCCACGCCACACACCCCACCGGCCTCTCGGTATAGCATCACGCTCACAGCCACGCCGGACGAAGCGCCTGGAGACGGCACTTCGTCCGGCGCTGCTGTGAACCTGGACGCGCCATCCCCACTGGGCTGGTTCGACGCGTCTAATAAACTACTTAGTCAGTCGGCCCGAGGGCTTTGGCGCCCTGCCGCTTCTTATCTGGGCATCATAGCCTGTCGTACCGCTGGATTCCAGTTTCCGCTCAGCCCCCCATCTCCGGGCATTATGCCCGAGGTATGGCCACCTGCCACGCCACGTTAGGGGCACGAGGGCAGGAAGTTGCCAAAGCGGGCCTTGACGGCCGAGGCGTCGATCGTGTTGATGATGCCGTCGCAGTTGAGATCGTACCGGAAGTTCGCGGCATCAACGACTTGACCGAACCGGGCCTTGATGGCCGAGTAGTCCAGCGTGTTCACCACCAGGTCCCCGTCGACGCTGCCTTCGAGCGTGGCCACCGAGTATTCGCCCTGCAAGTCACCGCTGAAAGTCAGCGTGCAGCAGTCGCCCAGCGGCAGGGGTACGTCAAACTCTACGGCAACCACAAGGCCTCCGTCGGCGATCGCCGTCACAGCGGAAGTGTATTCGGTGTTGTTGGCACACTCTACCGCTGCGGAGAAGCCCGCTACCGGCATGGAGGCATCGAACTCCAGCCGGTCGATGCCACCCAGGCGCGACTCGAGGTTATCGCCCGTGTAACGCGAGCCGTCGCCGACGCCCAGCTCCACACAGTACGTACCCAACGCCCCGTGCACTCTGCAGGACCAACCAAGCTCAATGGCGATCTCCTCGCAGTCGTCAGGGATACCGTTGGTGTTCCAGTCTGCGCTGGCCCCACTGGCGATGTCGCAGGAGTCCGGAATACCGTTCGTGTTGCAGTCCAGCTCGAGCCCGGCGGCAATGTCACACTCGTCCAGCGTGCCGTTGTCGTTGCAGTCCCCGCCGCTACCGTCGTCGATCTCGCAACTGTCCGGCACGGCGTTGCTGTTGCAGTCGTCGCTGAACCCCTCCGCAATGTCGCACTCGTCGGGCATGGTGTTCCCGTTGCAGTCACTGCTCTGGCCGGTAGCCAGGTCGCAGAAGTCAGGCGCTCCGTTCGAGTTGCAGTCTGTGCTCGGCTCACACTCGTCGGGGATCACGTCACCGTCACAATCCTCGCTATAACCCGAGGCCACGTCACAGGAGTCGGGAATCAGGTTGGTGTTGCAGTCCGTGGCGGTCCCGTCGGCGATGTCACAGATGTCCGGCACGCCGTTGGTGTTACAGTCTTCATCCGGTTCGCACTCGTCCGGAACCTGGTTGTGGTTGCAGTCGCCGCTCGTGCCGTCGGCTACATCACACTCGTCCGGGGTGCCGGTGGTGTTGCAGTCCTGACTCGTTCCGGCGTCCAGATCGCAGGTGTCGGGAACCTGGTTCGAATTGCAATCGCTGCTGGTCCCGGCGGCGATGTCACAGATATCCTGGACGCCGTTAGTGTTGCAGTCCTCGAGCGGTTCGCACTCGTCCGGAACGAAGTTGTCGTTGCAGTCCTCGCTGGCCCCCAGGTAGATGTCGCAGATGTCCTGCGTGCCGTTGGAGTTGCAGTCGTGGTCCGGTTCGCAGTCATCCGGCATGTCGTTATCGTTACAGTCGGTGCTGAAGCCACTGTCAAGGTCGCATTGGTCGGGTACACCGTTGCTGTTGCAGTCCGAGCTGCTGCCCGCGGCAATCTCGCATTCGTCGGGGATAGCGTTGGTGTTGCAGTCTCCGCTGGCTCCGTCGGCTATGTCGCACTCGTCCGGGTTGTGGTTCTGATTACAGTCCGGGCTTTCCTGGTAGAACACGTCGCAGACGTCGTCCTGATTGTTGTTGTTGCAGTCGAACTCCCAGGGCAAGCCGTGGGCAGACTCGTATACGCCCATGTCCGCCCGGCAATGCCGGACCCGCGGGTTGCCCTCGCAGTCTGCAGCCGGCAGGTCTGGCGCGTAGTTTGATCCCGCGTTGATGATCGGCGAATCGGCACTGAGGTGATAATCGCTAATTTCATAGGGCAGTCCCGACCATCCCAGCGAAGCGAGATCGCCCCACACTGTTATGGTGGTGCTGGTGTTGGCCACGACGCCAGCCTGAGTCGTCTGCTCGGCGGACGGCGAGAGGAAGGTGCCTTCCAGGGCGCCGTCAGTCCAGCCGGCAGCGGAGTCCACGAACGTGGTCGTGCCCCTGTCCGGGTCGTAGGTCGCATCCTCCGTCCAGGTACCTGCCATAACCTCGACGAACTCCGGATCCTGCCCGGTGCTGCCTTCTCCGCCGAGGTCGCCGGTCCAGCCCTGCAGGCAGCAGTGGTCGACGGCCACGACGTCACCGTATCCGTACCTGTGGAGCTGAGCCTGCTCGTCGGCGCCGGAAGGCAGGCGATTGCCCCAGAGAATGCTGTTGGCCACCGTCAGGTAGCTGCCGTAGAAGGTGCTGATGCCGCCGCCGAAGCCGTTGGCTACGTTGTTGACCACCGTGCAGTTGGTGAGCGAGGTGGAGGTGTAGTAGCCGGCCCCCAGAGCTCCGCCGGAGGAAGTGGCAAAGTTGTTGACGAAAGCACAGTTAATCGCCGTAGTGCTGCTTAACCAATCGTCGAACACTCCGCCGCCGCTGGGAGCCATGTTGCCGCTGAAGACGCAGTCCGTCATTGTGGTGATGCTGTCGTCGTTGGCCACGCCACCACCCTGGTAGTTGCTGATGTTCCCGCTGAACCAGCAGGAGGCCAGCGTCGGGTTGCTGTACTCGTTGAGCATCCCGCCGCCGAGCCCGTTGCAGCCCGATCAGCCAAATCCCTGGACTTCATTGCCCGCGAAGGTACAGAGGGTCACGGTTGTGTCGCTGTAGTAGTTGTGCACACCGCCGCCGTAGTCCGCCCGGTTGCCACGAAATACACAGTTGGTCAGGGTAGGCGCCCCGTACAGGCTGATCATGCCACCGCCAAAGAACGCCTGGTTGGCCTGGAATGTGCAGTTGACGATCTTGGGGCTGCCCGAATCGATGAACAGACCACCGCCACTGGTCTGGAATCCCTCCTCCTCGGTCGCGTTTCCGCCGGTTACGGTGAAGCCGTCCAGCACGGCAGTGGCATCGCAGCCGATGCAGGACACTACGCGGTAGGCATTGTCGTCGGTGTTGCTGAATTCCGGCCCGTCGTCGGCGTACATGTCTCCGCTGAGGATGGTGGGGTAGAGGGCCACGTTGCGGTCGTCCGGGTCGGTACCGGTCAGGCCCGCGTAGCCGCCGCGCAGGGTGACGCCGTTGAGCAACTGGAAGGTTCGAGTCGGGTCTCCCGGTGGGTCCAGGCGGTAGGTTCCCTGCGCCACCCGAATCTCCGTGACCTCTCCGCCCGACCACTCGGCCATGACCAGGGCGTACTGCAGCATCTCCAGGGAGTCCTCCCAGCTTGATCCCGTGCCCGCAGCCGGGCCGTCGTCATCGACATAAAGGACCGTTGCCGGCACCGGAGCAGCCGCCAGCGCCAGGCAGGCGACACTCAAGCCCAGGTGCCCTAACCATTTAGCTGAGACCATCTTACGTCCTCCTAGCATGTCGTTCGCGGTGCGGCGCCGGCGGAGCCGCTGATAACGGGTGAGCACAGCATGGCCGGCTCCGGCGACAGGCTGTCACCGGGGAAGGCGCCCTGCCGGCCGGTGCCCGGTTGCTGCGATTTGGCCGATCCTGGCCCCGTCAGGCGCGGAGCCGGCGGCGATCCGTCTTACCCCGGCCAGGAATCGGCCCGGGTCGCACAGGACGGACAGCGGTTGCACTATCCCGTCAGTATACGAGTCGTGCCGGCCGCCTTCAAGTAACGGAAGAAAATGAAAAAGTCAGGTTGTTTATGCCGGTAGATCCGGTGCCTCGCAGTTGGCGCCGAGCCTAGACCGCCACGCTGGTGGCGGTCTTGACCTGGTGCAGCGCCTGGTCGAGGTCAGCGATGATGTCGTCGGGGTGCTCGGCACCCACGCAGAGGCGAACCATGTTCGGCGGAATGTTGGCCAGTTCGCGGCCCTCCTCACCCTGCTGCTGATGGGTGGAGATGGCGGGGATCGTGGCCACGCTCTTGATGCGGCCCAGGTCGGTCGCCCGCCAGACCCGCTGCAGGCCGTCGAAGAACTTTCGCGTAGGCTCGGGGCCGCCGTTGACACACAACGACATCAGGTGCCCGTAGCGGTTGACCGGCCTGGCGTAGTGATCGTCGTACTCCGAGTCCACCAGCCACATGTACTTGCTGGCCAGCTCGTGCAGCGGGTGATTGGGCAGGCCCAGGTATTGCACGCTCTCCACCTGCGGCTGGGTCTCGAGGAACTGAGCCACCTTCATCGTGTTACGGCTGAGTAAGTCCATTTTGGTGCGCAGGGTGCGCATGTCGTTCAGGCTGAGGATGGCCTGCATGGGGTGCAGGTTGGGGCCCATGTCGCGGTTGGGCAGGTACTTGGTGTAGATGGCAAAGTTATTCTTCAGGGCCTCGTTATCGATGTTGGTCACCAGCCCTTTGCGGGCGATGACGGCCCCGCAAACGCCCGTACCGCTGGGGGTTATGCTCTTGCTCACCGATTGCACGACTATGTCCGCCCCGTGACAGATCGGCCTCAACAGGGCCGGCGTGGCCACGGTCGAGTCGCAGATCAGCGGCAGGTCGTGGGAGTGAGCCAGGTCGGCGACCGCCTGCACGTCGAAAAAGCCCAGCCCGGGATTGCTGGGCAGCTCGCCGTAGAGGAAGCGCGTGTTCTGGTCGATCTTCGAGGCCCACTCGTCGAGGTTGGTGGGATCGGTGACCCAGCGGCACTCGATGTCGCGCTCCTCCATGAGCCGGACGTTGAACTGCTGAAAGGTGCCGCCGTAGCATTGGGCGGTGGCGACGAAGTTCCGCGGCTCGAGCTTGTTGTGAAAGCGGTGGACCAGGAAGGGCTGGACCGCCGTCATGATGGCCGCCAT
>JANQGB010000594.1 GCA_028277545.1 Phycisphaerae bacterium
CGTGACGCGGGTAGTCATCTCGGCGCCGGGGCCGGAGGCCGGGACGCCCCGAGGATACATCGTTCCTGACCGCCTCCACTGCCATGACTCCGTCATCCAGCGCGGGTTGGAATCTGTACCCCTTCAGGGGTTAGACTCTGGGCTCCGATCGTGTTGGCCGATCGAACCGGCCAGGTCGCCCGGCGACCAGCAGCCTGACGGGCAACACGAGGTTCGCAGAACAGGGGATGACCGCAGGCCGCCTTACCCGAAATCCAGGCGGACCTGCGCAACGCGCTGTATAAGAAGCCAATCCGGGAAGAAAGGGCATGTCAGCTAAGCGTACGGTACTGGAGTCCCTGACTCGCAAGCGGCTGATCGAACTGGCATACGACTTCGAGGCTCCGTTAGGCCCCACGGCTTTGAGCAAGGACGAGCTGGTCGATGGGCTGGCCCGGCTGCGGCGGACCCGGCTGGAGGAGTTGCTGCCTGAGCTGTCGCGGGATGAGTTGAAGGTGGCCTGCGCGTGGTCGGGGCTGGATGCGACCGGGCGAGAGAAACGGGTGCTGATCGACCGGCTGCTGGGCAACGGGGACGGTCAGCCCGAAGCCGCACGGAGGAAGGCCGAACCGTCGCGGGCCAGGCCCGCCAAGGCCGGCCCGTCAAGGAGAAGAAAAGCGAAGATGCCTGCATCCGAAGAAGCCACGCTGTTCGACGACGAGCCAGCCTCCGCCCCGCCGGCAGCGGACAACAACGGCAACGGCCCGCTGACGCTGCAGAAGCTGGAGTCGCACCTGTGGGGAGCGGCCGACATCCTCCGCGGCAGCATCGACAGTTCCGACTACAAGCACTACATCTTCGGCCTGCTCTTCTTCAAGCGGCTCTGCGACGTCTGGGAGGAGGAGTACGAGCAACGGCTGGATGAGTACGGCGACAGGGAACTGGCCGCCGATCCGGACGAGCACCGCTTCGACATCCCCCGGGGCCGGTCCTGGAGCGACGTGCGCAAGCACACCACCAACATCGGCGAGCATCTCAACGCCGCCTTCCACGCCATCGAGGACGCCAACCAGCGGCTCCAGGGCGTCTTCCAGGACGTGGACTTCAACAACAAGGAGCGCTTCCCCGACACCATCCTGGAGCAACTGCTGCAGCACTTCGAGAAGTACCGCCTGCGCAACGCCGACGTGGACGGCGACATGCTGGGCAACGCCTACGAATACCTCATCGCCCAGTTCGCCGACGACGCGGGCAAGAAGGGCGGCGAGTTCTACACGCCCAAGATGGTCGTCCGGCTGATCGTCGAGTGCCTTCAACCAGCCGAGAGCATGACCATCTACGATCCCACCTGTGGGTCGGGCGGCATGCTGCTGGAGACGGTCCACTACCTGGAGCGGCACGGCAAGAACCCCCGCTCGCTGACCCTCTACGGCCAGGAGAAGAACCTCAACACCTGGGCCATCTGCCAGATGAACCTCTTCCTGCACGACCTCGACGACGCCTTCATCGAGCGGGGTGACACGCTTCGAGACCCGCAGCACCTGATCGGCGAGATGGGCAAGGGCCTGATGACCTTCGACCGGGTGCTGGCTAATCCGCCGTTCTCGCTGTCGGCCTGGGGGCAGGAGGAATGGAAGGCAGGAGACAAGTTCGGTCGCGACAAGTACGGCTGCCCGCCGAAATCCTACGGCGACCTGGCCTTCGTCCAGCACATGGTGGCCAGCCTGAACGCCAAGGGCATGCTGGGCGTGGTCCTGCCGCACGGCATCCTGTTCCGCGGCGGGGCCGAGGGGAAGATCCGCAAGGGAATGCTCCAGGACGATCTGATCGAGGCAGTCATCGGCCTGGCACCGAACCTCTTCTATGGCACCACTATCCCCGCCTGCATCCTGCTCTGCAATCGGAATAAGCCCAAGGGCCACAAGGGCAAGGTGCTCTTCGTCCACGGGGTCGAGGAGATGGACGAGGGAAAGAACCAGAACACGCTCTCGCAGGAGAATGTGGATCGCCTGGCCAAGGCGTTTCGCAACCACAAGGACGAACCGAAGTTCTGCCGGGTCGTGGATCTGGAGGAGATCGAGAAGAACGACTTCAATCTCAACATCGCCCGTTACGTGGACACGGCCGACGAGGAGGAGCAGATCGATGTGGCCGTAGAGTTGAAGAAGCTCAACGCCCTGCAGAGGGAACGGGATGAGGCAGAGGCGAAGATGCTGGGCTACATGGAGGAGCTAGGGCTTGGCGAATCAGAGTGACATCTTGACAGCACCAGTACGCCTTCCTGCTTCAATACCGACTGGGTGGAAGTGGCAGAAACTCGTCGATTGTTGTCGTCCGAGGCAATGGCCGACGATCTCGAGGAGCCAGCTGCTTCCCTCTGGCTACCCGGCATATGGGGCCAATGGGCAGATCGGCTACTACTCTGAATACACGCACGAGATCGAGACCATTGCCATAACGTGTCGCGGAGCCACGTGCGGTACTATCAACCTTATCCCACCCCAGTCGTACGTCACGGGTAACTCCATGGCCCTGGATTCCCTCGACGAGAGAGTCGTCACCTTGCGGTTTCTCTATCACATGCTCTCCTTTCGGAATCTGTCGGACGTCGTAAGCGGCTCTGCACAACCACAAATCACCCGCCGAGGATTGGAGAGAGTACTGTTTCCTCTCCCCCCTCTCCCCGAGCAGAAGCAGATCGCCGCCATTCTGGGCAGCGTGGACGCGGCGATCCAGGCCACGCAGGCGGTCATCGACCAGACCCGCAAGGTCAAGCAAGGGCTGCTCGCCCAACTCCTCACTCGCGGCATCGGCCACACCCGATTCAAGAAGACCGAGATCGGGGAGATTCCGGAGGAGTGGGAGGTGCATGAACTCGGTCGTTTCATTCCCAAGGAAGCTATCAGGAACGGTTTGTACAAGCCGTTGAAGGAATATGGGGACGGTACCCCGATCATCCGAATCGACGATTTCAGCGGAGGTGACAGGCTATCAGCAACTCCACCGAAACTCGTGCGCACTGTACCAGAAGAGGAAGCTGCATTCGGCGTTGAGCGAGGCGACTTGCTGATCAATCGAGTGAATAGCTTGTCCCACCTTGGGAAGACGGCCATCGTCGAGTTGCTAGAGCAACCGACCGTCTTTGAATCTAATATGATGTGCGTGCGAGTGACTAGTACAGAGGATCTGCTACCTGAGTATCTGCTGCACCTACTATCCTCCAAGTCCGCCAGGAGCCAGATCCTCAACTCGGCGAAACGAGCGGTAGCACAAGCCAGTATAAATCAGCAGGACGTTCGGGGCTTCCGCTTTCCAATCCCCCCAGCAGGCGAACAGGAGCGGATCATAGGGAATCTGACAGGCATCGAGGACGCCGAAGAAAGCGTGCTCGGAGAAGAACGTAACTTGCAGAGGCTGAAGCGCGGCCTCATGCAAGACCTGCTGACAGGCCGCGTGCGCGTAAAGGGGGTGGCGTAGCCCGGTTTGACCGGGTGATACTCTGGCACATGCTCGAATCCCGGTGATGTTGAAGGTCCGTGGTCATGCGACTCGAAGATTTCCAGGCTGGTGTGTTCAAACAGCGCTATCAACACAGGAGTTTCTCGCCCGCACTGGTTAATCATGCCTGGACCTGGGCAGACCCGAAGATAAACACGCTGCTGGAGCAGGCGACCCAGGCACTCGGCGAGTTGAACGCCTTTTCGTTGATCGTGCCCGACGTGGATCTGTTCATCCGCATGCACATTATCAAGGAGGCCAACACCTCCAGCCGCATCGAGGGCACACAGACCGAGATGGGGGAAGACCTGTTGCAGAAGGAACAGGTCGCCCCCGAAAAGCGGGACGATTGGCAGGAGGTCCAGAATTACGTTCAGGCCATGAATCAGGCCATCGCCGAGTTGGAGAGACGGCCGCTCTCCAATCGGCTGCTCAATCAGACGCACGCCACCCTGATGGCGGATGTACGCGGCGAACACAAGATGCCGGGCGAATTCCGCAGCAGCCAGAACTGGATCGGCGGCGCCAGTCTGCAGGATGCGGTGTTCATCCCGCCGCACGAAGACGAGGTGGCCGACTTGATGGGCGACCTGGAAAAATTCTGGCACAACGAGAACATCGACGTGCCCCATCTGGTTCGCATCGCCATCAGTCATTACCAGTTCGCGACCATCCACCCCTACCTGGACGGCAACGGCCGAGACGGTCGCTTGCTGATCACGTTGTACCTGGTTGACAAGGGGCTGTTGAGTAAGCCGTCGCTGTACCTCTCGGACCACCTGGAGAAGAACAAGGTGGCCTACTACGACGCCCTGAGTCCGACACGCGAGTAATTCGACAACTCGAAACCACGCTCCTGCGGCCACAACTGCTCTATCGGGCTGCGTAACGCCGGCTGCTCAACCTCTTGCGTTCAGAGGCGGCCCTGGAGCAACTGCTCAAGGCTGCGTGGCAATCGACACGGCGGCGAGTCCAAGGAGGGCGACGACCAGCCCGAGGGTATACCACGGACCCCAGAATCGAGTCTTCCCGCTTGCGTTAATCGCCGTGCCCTTCAGGTAAAAGTCCATCCGATAGAAGCCCAGGGCTGCCATGACGTTCTTGAGTGTGTCGATTGCCTCTTTTCGGCGAAGCCTGTTGTGCCGAAGCAAGACGGCTGCGAAGAACAGAAGGGCAGCATCAAGCAGCAAGATGCCTCCAAGAGCCCATCTCTCCGTGAGCGGAGAGGCAGCCAGCCAGGCTCCCACGGCAAGCTGAATCGTCATTGCCCCGCCGAAGATACGAAAGTCAAGTCCCGTCATTACACGGAGTAGCTCGACATGATCCTCGTATCGCATACGAAGCGCCTCAAACTTCTGCTCCGGCTCCAATTTGATGGGCTCATATCCCTCGTAGTCGGTCATATCCAACGCCTCCCATGCTAATCTAGTCCAATGACTCCAACCGAGGTAGGCTCAAATCCTGTGGAAATTGTATGAAAGGTGGAGCACCCTCCAAAGTTGATCGAAGACTTTTTTCCACAGGAGGAGCCCGATGGCTACTACACCAGAACGACGCCACGGCGTCAAACGGCAGAGAGCGGACGGCGGCGCCGAGGCCGGCGAGGTCGTGCGGGATCAGTTCGAGGAATTCGGCCGTCAGGGTGCCCGGCAGATGCTGATGGCCGCCTTGCAGGACGAACGCGACGCGTATCCCGCCGTCTTAACATATGGGAATTTATATGTAAATTTGCGACGATAAATTTACATATAAATTCCCATATGTAAGATTGGGCTCGTTCGTTTTGCTAAGGAACACCGTCGGCCGCCACGCGGGAACACCAGCAAGGCCGCCGGCTGTGGCGCGTAAGCTTATATAGAGAAAGCAGATAAGTACACGAGTGGCACCACGACAGCAGAGTCAGAGGACGCGATGAGCCGCCAGACAGCCAAAGGGTTCGGACCGGAGTTCCGACTGGCCGAGAAGCCGACCATCGATGGCCTGAACGGGCTGGGTTACAGGTACCTCCCGCCCGATCAGCACGACGAGCACCGCGACGGCGAGAACCAGGTCATCCTGCGGCCTGTGCTGATCGGGGCCATCTGCCGCATCAACGACGTTTCGGAGGATGTGGCCAGCGCCGTCTACTCGGATCTGCTGGGCGTCACGGACAACGAGAAATGGACCAACCTGCTGCGGGGCAACTACAGCCGGAGCGTCCCCGCCGAATCGACCAGGAAGACCATCCACCTGGTCGACTTCCTGAACCCGGAGAACAACACGTTCACGGTCACCAACCAGCTCTACGTCAAGAGCCAGAAGTCCCGCATCCCCGACGTGGTGGCCTTCGTCAACGGCATTCCGCTGGTGGTCATCGAAGCCAAGAGCCCTATCAGCGGCACGGACAAGTCGGGGCAGGCCTTCGAACAGGTCAAGCAGTATGAGCAGGACATCCCCCGGCTGTTCTATTCCAACCTGTTCAGCATCGTGACCGACGGCGTTCACTTCTATTACGGCACCACGGGTGCCCCCCTGCAGCACTGGAGCGCCTGGCGCGACCCCTGGCCCGGACCCGACGAGGATGTCGGCGTCGATACCCTGGCCAAAGGGCTGTGGTGTCTGCTGGAGCCATCGCGCCTGCTGGACATCCTGGCCCACTTCGTGATCTTCGAGAAGCGGGACGACGGCGTCATCAAGAAGATGTGCCGCTACCAGCAGTTCCGGGCGGTTAACAAGATGGTGCAGCGCACGGTCGAGGGCCAGCATCGCAAGGGGCTCATCTGGCACACCCAGGGCAGCGGCAAGTCGCTGACCATGGCCTTCGCCACGCTAAAGCTCAAGACGCACCGCACGCTGGTCTCGCCCGAACTGGAGAGCCCCAACATCCTGGTGCTGACCGACCGCATCGACCTGGACGACCAGATTTCCAAGACCTTCGAGGCCTGCGGGCTGCCCAACCCGGTGCAAATCGAGTCCATTGGTGACATGCACCGGCTGATCCGCAGCGGGTCGGCGGGGCTCACCCTGCTCTCGACCATCTTCAAGTTCGAGGGCTCGACCAGGCCAGTGCCCGACAGCGACAACTGGATCGTGCTGGTGGATGAATGCCATCGCACGCAGGAAAAGGACCTGGGGGCGTTTCTGCGGGCAACTTTGCCCGAGGCCCGGTTCTTCGGGTTTACGGGCACGCCGATCAAGAAAAACGACAAGGACACCTACGCCAACTTCGGCGTCGAAGGTGAAGGCTACCTGGACAAGTACAGCATAGACGACGCGGTGGCCGACGGGGCCACGGTGCCCATCCACTACACCAGTCGCAAGACCGAGTGGCAGATCGACGCCGCCAGGCTCGACGTGCTGTTCGACCAGTGGTTCGCGGGAGAATCGGAGGAGCGGATCGCCGAGATCAAGCGGCGGGGCATCTCGGTGGCCGACCTGGCCAGGCACCTCCAGCGGGTGGAGCTGATCGCCTATGACATGTGGGAGCACTTCAAGGGCTGGGCCGAGCCGGACGGCTTCAAGGCACAGGTGGTGGCCATCGATCGGGAGGCGGTGATTCTCTATAAGCGGGCCCTGGACCAGGTCATCGCCGAGGATCTGCGGGAAGAGGGCCTCTCACCAGAGGAGGCCCAGGCCAGGGCGGCCGGGATGAGCGCCTGCGTCTATTCCGCCAGCCAGGAGGACGGCAAGCCCAGCGAAGACCAGTACACCGACGGGATTCGGGCCGACCTGCGGGCCCACTACCTCGACCACGACGCGGAGGTGGACGCCAAGAAGAACTTCGGCACCAAGGAGCACCCGCTGCGGTTCCTGATCGTGTGCAACAAGCTGCTGACCGGGTTTGACGCTCCCATCGAGAGCGTCATGTACCTGGACAACCCGCTCAGCGAGCACAACCTGCTGCAGGCCATCGCCCGCACCAACCGCACGGCCGAGAAGAAGCAGAACGGGCTGATCGTCGATTACATCGGCGTGTCGCGGAAGCTGGACGACGCCCTGTCGTCGTATCGCCAGGACGACGTCAAGAACGCCATGCGCGACCTGGACGCCCTGGGCAGCCAGCTCCAGGCGGCCCATGCCGAGGTGATGTCACTGATGAGGGGGATCGACCGGCGGACGAAAGACCTGAAAGCCGAATACGATGCCCTGGTGCAGGCCCTGGGCACGGAGGATGCGTGGTTCACGTTTCGCCGCAAGGGCAAGGCGTTCATCCAGGCCTACACCGCCCTGAGCCCCGACCCGGCGGTTCTGGAGTATCGGGATGATCTCAAGTGGGTGGCGGGCTTCCTGTACTACGCGGCCCAGGCGTTCGAGAAGAACGAATCGCTGGAGCACCTGGATTACAGCGACAAGATCCGCAAGATGCTGGCCGAACACCTCGAGGTGACCGGCCTGAGCGTGGTCTGCAGGCTGCGGCACATCACCGACCCCGAGTTCTGGGAAGATTTCCAGAAGAAACAGGAACCGGAAGACCTGAAGCGGGCGGCCATCCGCAAGAGTACCGAGCTGAAACGGATCACCTACGAGAAGAAGCAGGACAACCCGCTGCAGTACGGCCCCTTCTCGGAGCGGGTGCTCGAACTGATCCGGCGCTTCGAGGCGGGTCAGCTTGAGGCGGCTGACCTGCTGAAGGAGATGGAGCAGGTCGCCAGGGACCTGCAGCGGGAAGAGCGGGCCTACACGGCATCCGGCCTGACCGAGCGGGCCTACGGCGTGTACAGGATCCTGGCCGCCTTCCGGGCGGCGGCGGGCGGCGGAGCGTCCGGGGATGGTGAGGGTGAGTCGGGCGGTGACAGCGAGGATCGGCTCAAGGAACTGGCCTCACAGATTGACGAGGTCTACGGCTCGGACGAGACCGCGCCGGCCGGGTGGCACTTGAAGGAACAGCTCCGCAAGGACCTGCGCGGCAAGGTGCGGCGGATCGTGCATCCGACGGGCCTGCGGGACTGGAAGGATATCCCCAGTCGGGTCGAGGAGTTCGCGCTCAAGAGCTACATCAAGACGTAGTGCTGAGTCTGACATGTACTGCGTCATTCGATCCGCATGACTTCGGGACGTCCTCGCCATTTGGGAGTCCGCGCGAACTGAAGTTCGCGACTCGTTACGTCGTACTAATGAGGCGGCACACTGGCAATGCCAACACTGACCGTTGGAAGACAGGCCATCCCGTACACGATTCGACGCAGTGATAGAGCGAAGCGTCAGAGAATCATCGTGACGCCCGGCGGCGTGGAGGTGGTGGCGCCCGCTGGCCGGGACCTGTTGGACATCGAAGCGTTTGTCCATAGCCGCAGGCGGTGGGTACATGATGAACGGGAGAAGATGCGGGAATCCATGGCGGCCAGCCCCTGGCCGGAGCAGTTCGTTACCGGGGCCAAGATCCCCTTCCGCGGGCGACGGATGCGGCTGGCAGTTACCATCGTGCCTGGCGACGGCATCACCACCTACTATCGCAACGGCTTCTTCGTTGACCTTCCAACGTCGGTTGCTCCGGTCGATCGAGAAGCCACGGTCAGGTACGTGCTGGAGTTGTGGCTCCGCCGCCGGGTGGAGAACGACGCCCTGGCCTTCAGCCGGCGCTATGCCCGCAAGCTGGGGCAGGAGCCCAAGGCCATCCGCATCAAGGACCAGAAGCACCTCTGGGGCAGTTGCGGCAAGGACCGCGTCATCAACCTCAACTGGCGGCTGATCTTCATGCCCAAGACGATTCTCGAGTACGCGGTGGTCCACGAGTTGTGTCACCTGAGGCACCGCCACCACTCGCCGGAATTCTGGAGTCTGTTGAAGAGCCTCCTGCCGGATTATGAGCCCAGAAAAACCTGGCTCGACCGGCACGGGGCGGGGTTTGATCTGTAGGGACTGATTGAGGACGCTGAACAGCGCGGCGGCGCCCCGGGGCGTGCAGCAGCGCTCAATCGTCGTACTTGTCCTTGAGGTCCTTGTACTTGCGTTTGTAGCGATCGCCCCGCTCGCGCAGGCGCTCGTTCTCTGATTCCAGCCAGCGAATCTGCCGGTAGGCCCTGGTCAGCTCCGCCCGGGCCTGCTCGTGGGTGGTGGTCGGCGGCACCTGGGCACTGTCGATGTCCTCGGGCGGTGGGCCAGAGCCGATCTGAATCGTCTCCGGGGCCTTGACCTGCACGCAGCCGACCAGGGCCGACCCCGCCAGCACCAGCATCGTGACCAGCAAAAGTGATCTCATAGCGCTTGCATGCCTCCACGGGATTGGATACAGCACTGCCAACGGTAAGCTGGCCGATGCTGCTCGTCAAGGAAGCGCCTGATGCCACCGCGGATCACATTCTTGCTGGGTTGCACCGGCTGCGGAAAAGGGGCGCTGGGGCGCGAACTGGCCCGGCGGATCGGCGGCGAGATCATCAGCGTTGATTCGATGAAGGTCTTCCGCCGCATGGACGTCGGCACCGCCAAGCCGACGGCGGCCATGCGGGCCGAAGTACCGCACCACCTGATCGACGTGGTCGAACCAGCGGAGGAGTTCTCAGTCGCCGCCTTCCTGAAGCTGGCCGAGGCGGCCATCGCCGACCTTGCCCGGCGCGGACGCCCGGTGCTGGCGGTGGGCGGGACGGCGTTGTACATCAAGGCCCTGAGCGAGGGGCTCTTCGAGGGGCCGTCGGCTGACGAAGAGATACGCGCCCGCCTGCGACGGCGGGCCGCGGAGGAAGGAACGCCCGCCCTGCACCAGGAGCTGCAGCGGGTTGACACAGCCGCGGCCCAGCGTATTCACCCCAACGACCTGCGCCGTATCGTGCGGGCCCTGGAGGTGCACGAGGTAACCGGCACCCCCATTACCGAGCTGCAGACCCAGTGGGATCGGCAACGCACCACCTATCCCTGCACCTTCATCGGCCTGCGCCGCCAGCGGGAGGACCAGAGCCAGCGCACCAACCGGCGAGTCAAGAGAATGCTGGACCTGGGCCTGGTCGAAGAGGTGTCGGCCCTGCTGGCCGAGGGGAGACCGCTGGGCACAACGGCGCGCCAGGCGCTGGGCTACGCCGAGATTATCGAGCACCTTTCGGGGGGAATATCCCTTGCAGAGGCTGTCGAAAAGATCAAAATCAACACGCGACGATTCGCCAAGGCTCAACGAACCTGGTTCAAGCGGTTCCGGGAAACCGATTGGATCGACCTGACCGCCGACGCCGATGTGTCTGACACGGCCGACCTGATCCTCCAGCGGCACGGAACACTATGGTCGACGTAACCGAGATGACCAACTGGGCGATCGACCTGATCGACGTCCGCAAGACCTACGGCAAAGACATCCACGCCCTGCGCGGGGTCAACATCCAGGTTGGGCGAGGGGAGATCTTCGGCCTCCTGGGTCCCAACGGGGCCGGCAAGAGCACGCTGGTCAAGATCATGATGACCGTCGTGCGGGCCGATCGCGCCCTGGGCACGGTCCTGGGCAGGCCGCTGGGCAACCGCCGTAAGCTGGCCGTCATCGGCTATCTGCCCGAGGCCCTGGCCCTGCCGCCCTATCTCAGCGGGCGGCAGGCACTGACCCACTTCGCCGCGCTGGCCAAGGTGCCGCGCTCGGTCCGACGGCGGCGGTCCGAAGAGATGCTCAAGCGGGTCGGCATGGGTGAATGGGGCGACACCCGGGTCAGCAAGTACTCCAAGGGCATGCTGCAGCGGCTGGGTATCGCCCAGGCCCTGATGAACGATCCGGAGATGATCTTCCTGGACGAGCCGACGGACGGCCTGGACCCGATGGGCCGGCGGGACGTGCGCCAGATGCTGCTGGACCTCAAGGCCCAGGGTAAGACCGTCTTTCTCAACTCGCACCTGCTCAGCGAGCTGGAGATGGTCTGCGATCGCGTGGCCATCCTGGTAGACGGGTTGGTCGCCAGGCAGGGGACGCTGAGCGAGCTGACCGAGCACACCATCGAGTACCGGATCACCGCCAACGGCGAACTGGCGGGCCTGCGGCGCGACATAGAAAAGTGCGGCGGCAGGCTGGACGGCATTACCGTCACCGTGTCGGGACATGACACGGCCAAGGTCAATGACATGATCGACCTGCTCCGGACGGCCGGACACCAGATCGAATCCGTGGTGCCGCACAGGTTCAGCCTGGAGGACATCTTCGTCGAGGTGCTGGGCAAGGGCAGCGGGCAGGCGGCGCCACCGGTAGCCAGGCCGA
>JANQGB010000763.1 GCA_028277545.1 Phycisphaerae bacterium
TCTATGCACTGCCGCGCGGTGGGTCTGATAAGAGAGATGAACAGGGCGTTGACGGTGCGACATTACCGGGTCGCGTTATTGACACCAGCGACCGCCACGGCGCAGCAAGAAGCCCGCCCGGCTATATTGTGCCGGGCGGGCCTGGAGCGAGGTCCTTGGTGGTCTACAAACGCACGGTCTATTGCGGCCCGGTCAGTTCCACTGCAAACAGGGCGAAGTCTGCCGCGTCAATGTCACGATCTCGCAGCAGGTTGCCGGGCGCGCAGTCGCCGATTGCCGGCCGGTCAAAGCAGAACTGGAAGGCCTCAAAATCCTTCAAATCCACGTCGCCGTCGTCGTCAAAATCTCCCGTGCCGGCTTCGGAGCACTCGAACGCGGCAACCCGGAAATCGTCCACGCCGGCCTCCACGATGGAGGGGCCGCCCAGGTCCGAGACATCGAACAGCAGCCGCATCTGGTCGGTCGGAGCCAGAAAGTCGCTGACCACGAAAGCGTACTCCGTCCAACCGGCACTGCTGGCCGGCCCAATGGTCTCCAGCAGGGTCCAATCGACCCCGCCGTTGTTGGAGATGAAGATCTCGAACACATCCTCGGCCGGGTTGGCGCCGGTGTGGTTGGTGTACCAGAGGGCGAACTGGATCGTGGCCTCTCCGAGGCTCGCATCAAAAATCGGCGACATAAGCCGCGTATGTCCGCCGTCAACGTCGGAGTCGCCATCCACCACATCAGTCAGGAAGCACTTGCCCGAACCGTCGTGGTCGGCAGCCGGGTCCCCGCGGTCGCCGCCACCCAGCGGCATACCGCGAACCCAGGATCCGTCGGTCAGGTCGGGATCGTTGTCCACCGTCCAGCCGTTGTCCGATTGGAAGTTTTCCTGCAGGAGCGTGGCCACCATGCCCACCGAGGCCGTGTAGTACGGGTGGCTCGAATCTCCTGCCGGAGTCTGCACGATCGTGCCCAGGTCGCTCTCCGCCGTGAAGTAGTACTCGGGCACCGCGTCGCACTCAGCCGGTGGTAGTACCGCCTTGTACAGGTGACCGCCCATCGGCTCCAGCGGGGTGGTAACGAAGGCCCCGCCATCGTAGCGACAGTGCATCCTGCCGGTGCCGGCCACGTACACCTCGTCGCCGTCCATAATCCGAACCGTAACCTCCGCGGGTGCGCCCGGCATCAGCAGGTCCGGCATTCCGTAGGGGAGGTCAACCCTCAACGCGTAGCCGAACGCGCCGGGAAAAGCCAGGGAGGGGTCGCCCATCAGGTTGTACATTTCGAAGTACCGCCGCGTGGTGGACCCGGAGCCCATCTGCTCCAGGTAACGCATGAGCGTCTCCACCCAGACCGGCCCCACCTCGGCCACTACCTCGTCGTCAGTGTCGTAGATGGCGTCGAAGAGCCGCTTCTCCAGCACGTCGTCCTCGGTCCAATAGCTGTTGACTGACGAGCCGTAGATAGTCACCGCCCCCTTCATCGGGGCCCGACTCCACGTCTCCGTGAAACACTCGTTCACGGTGAAGGTGCCGGTTATACAGGCGAAACTCATCACAAAGGGGTACATCTCGGCGTTGGTGAGGTTGTTGACGTCGCTTTGGCTGAAGGAGGGACCGTCGGCCCAGGAGTAGGTGCCGCCGTGTCCGCTGAAAATGCCGAAGAAGCGCCCGTCGTTGAAAGCGTCACGCACCTGCTGCGTCGTCGCGCTATAGGTATGGCAATAGAGCTTGTCGCATACTATCTCGTGGGGCGTCATGTAGGTATCGATGACCCAGTTGTGTGTTCCCTCGCTGACGGTGTAGTTGTCCTCGGACGCCATGAACACGGCCCGCTTGACGTAATCAGGATCGGACAGCGGCCCGTTCTCGTAGTAGAGCGTCTTTTCGACGATGGCTTCCAGTTGGGCGATCGATCGTACCGAGAACCGTCCGATGGCGATGTCGGGATACCAGTCACCCGGGCCGTCCATGCAGGCATAGGGCAGATCGGTAGCCGGAGATCCCGCTCCACCGCCGGTCCACGCCGGGATAGTGTCCGAGTCGCCCACCAGCAGAATGTAAGCCGGCGCCTCCGATGTGTCCCAGAGGCTCTGAATGTGAGTCTTGATGGCTGTCGTGCTGGCGGAACTCGGTACCCAGGTCGTGACGTTGAAGCCCTGGGCCTGCTTGGCGTCGGCGAACGCCTCGATGGCGTCCGCGTAGGCGGCGGCCGCCACGATCAGGTAGTTGCCGTCGCCCCGCGATGCAGCCGGTACCAGGCCGGGATTAAGCACCACACCGCGCAAACCCGGAAGCGGTTGGACATGCCCGCTGGGGTCCCTGCCCCCCTCGAAGCGCACCGTCACCGAAAGCTCAGGCCAGAGCGTCAGTTGTTCAGCAGCCGGATTGTACGCTACCGGGCGGACCTCCAGCAGGAACAGCCGCTGCCCGCGCACTACGCCCAACTCCTCGATAGTCGCCCGTTGGGCCGGTAGTTCGGCATCAATCTCGTAGTCTGCCCTGCGGTAGTCAAACGGAGCGGCCTCCAGTGCGCCGGGCAGCTTGCAGACCGGTGCCTGCACCGGCATCACCACCAACCGCTGCCCGGCGGCGGATTCGTCCACCACCACCGGCTGGCCGGCCTGGGTGGCCAGCGTCACCGTCGCTCCTGGCGGCGCTACGAACAGCCGTCGCAGCACCGGCAGCGCCGGCGTACCTACCTCGCCGGCCACGGACGCGTCCGGCCAGCGGACTTCCACGAACTGCCCGCCCTTGGTATCACGCACGCCCAGCGAGATGCCGGGCACCGCCACCTTGACGTCCAGCCCGGACCTGTCCGTCCTGTTCACCGTCACCAGGGGCTCGTCGTAAGCGGCCGCCTCGGTCAGGACAACCTGACCAGTCGCTGACACCTCCATCCACGGGTCGCCGGCAGGCGCGGTGCCGGCCGCCAGCATGGTTGCCGCGCACGCTACCCAGCCAGCCAACTTGTTCTGTCCTGATTTCTGCATCAATTAGTCCTTCATTGTACAGCGGGTTCACCACAGCGATGGACAATAGTCGACTCGCTCCGTCTACTGCGGTCCGGTCACGTCCGCAGCGAACAGGGCGAAGTCGTTGATATCAATCAGATCATCCCGGAAGAGGTTGCCCGGGGCACAGGCGCCGAGAGCAGGGTGTCCGAAACAGTCCTGCAGGGCCTGGAAGTCGCTTAGATCCAGGTCGCCGTCCTCGTCGAAGTCACCGGTGGCCGGCATGGCGCATTCGAACGACGAAACGCCGAACGCATCCAGCCCCGCCTCCACGATCGACGGTCCTCCCAGATCGGACACCTCGATTCGTACCCGGATTTGTCCGGTCGGTGTTACGAAGTCGCCGACCATAAACGCGTACTCGGTCCAGCCCGACTCGGTCGCCGGGCCCACGGTCTCGACCAGCACCCAGTCCGCCCCGTCGTTGTCGGAGAGGTGGATGTTCAGAACGTCCTGCTCCGCGTACGCCCCGGCGTAATTCGTGTACCAGAGGGCGAAGC
>JANQGB010000846.1 GCA_028277545.1 Phycisphaerae bacterium
GTTCCTGTTCCACCTCGTTCAGTTGATCGAGCCGATCTGCCGAGGCATGCATGCTCACCAGTGTATGTATGGCCTGGACCTGCTGGTTCGCGCGGGCAGGCTCGACGAAGCCCTCCAGGTTCGGCGTCGGACCGTTGACCTGATCGGCAACCCGCTACAGCAGGCCCAGGCCATACATACACTGGTGAGCATGCATGCCTCGGCAGATCGGCTCGATCAACTGAACGAGGTGGAACAGGAACGACTCAATGACGAGCCCGACGAGCCAGTTACTCTGTTGATCCTGGCTCGCATAGCGGACGTCGAGCGGGACTTCTCCGCGGCTCGCCAATGGCTGACGAAGCTCATCGACGCCCACCCGGACCATGAGGCGGCCCGGCGTCAGCTTGCCCGGCTGCACGAGGCGGTGGGCGACATCGACGCCGCCGTCGCGACTTACCAGACGCTGATAGAGCAGCACCCGTCGCGAGGCAGGCAGTACTACCAGGAGATCGCGGACGTCAAGCAGCGTTACAACGACAAGGCAGGCGCCATCGAGACTTTCGAACGAATGGTGCAGGCGGATCCCGACAACGCCACCGTGCTGAAAGAAGTTGCCGAACAGCTCGTGCGGCTGGAAGAGCCGGAGAAGGCCATTACCTATTACGAGCAGGCCTTGCGGAACCAGCCGAACCGGCACGAAGTCCGACTGGCTTACGCCGAAGCGCTGGAGAAGGCCGGGCGCCTGGAAGCGGCGCTTAAGGAGTTCAAGCGGGCCGCGATGCAGCAGTCGGACCGCGACAGCGCTGTTGAGGCACTGGCCAAGATGCACGATCTGGCCGCCAAGCTGGGGGTGTTGGACGACCTGCTGGAGGAGCTCCAGCTCCAGGTGGAGACCGACCCGGACAACACACTGGTAGCTCGGACCCTGGCTGAGCTGTTGATCCGGGAGTACGAATACAGCCGGGCGATGAACCTGCTCGACCTGGTGTTGCGTCATCACCCCCGTGACGTCGAACTGCAACTTGCCCGGGGTGAACTGCTCCGTCGGCTAACTCGCTTCGATGAGTCAGTCGATGCGTACCGACGCGTGTTGCGTGTGGCCAACGTAGATCGGGACTTCGTGTTGGGAGAGTTGGGTAAGGCCCATTTTGAAGCGGGCCGCCTGGACGAGGCCCGATCGGTCTGGCGGCGGGTCACGCACAAGTTGTACGCTGGCACACTTCTTCGCAACAACGGCTTGCTGGAAGATGCTCTGGAGGTGTTTCGGGAGGGCATTCGACTCAAGCCCGACGATTACGGTCTACACCGCAGTCTCATTCGCACGCTGAGGCGGGCGGGAAAGACGGATGAAGCTCTGGAGGCGGCCCGTCGCCTTCTGGATCTCGAGCCGGACAACGTCTTCAACATCCAGCAGTTGGCCAAGGCCTACCTGGAGCAGGGCAAGCGCGACGTCGCAGCGGAGATCGCCGGACGCCTGTTCAGCGCCGGCGTTGCCGAGAAGAAGGGCGCCGGTGCCTCGGGCCCGGGCTACTCCATGCAGGGGATGCCCGTGTGGGCAATGAGCCTTCAGTCGGCGTGGTGGGGCTTTGGCCAGGGGCCGGTGAAGAGCAATCTTGATCGGGCTTTGCGGTTCTTCCAAGAGAACGGCCTGCTGGCCGAGTTGGAGGAGATTCTCCTGCAACAGCTCGAAGCGCAGCCGCATAACGCCATGCTCCGGCAGAAAGCGGCCTCGCTCTTCGGCGAATCCTTCGGCAAACCGCAGATTGCCTTGCGCCTGATGAAGGAGTTGGAGACCGCCGAGTTTCCGCTCGAATATCAGCGCTGGCTTGGCCAGTGCTCGCAGCAGGATTACATGCGAGTCCAGCAGTATCAGCTTATCGCCAGCAAGCCCGTGCTGCGCGACGAACGTCTGGGGGTGCTCAAGCCCAAGGCGATCGAGCAGCTCAGTCGTGACCAAACGCTCGAACTGGCGGTCATCCGACAGGCTCAGGGGGTGAACGACCGAGCCCTGGAATTGCTGCAGCGGGCGGTCGAGACGGATGACGCGGACATGGTGGCGCTGAGCGCGCTGGTTGATCTACTGGTTCGGATCGAGCGGTTTGCCGAAGCGGAGCCATTCGCCATCCGACTGTGCAGCCTGCTGTCGGAAGAACAGGATCGCTTACAGGCGGAGATGGTCGAGCGGGTTCGGCGCGACTTCGTACGAACGCTGCCTCTACAGTTTCAGATGCGGGTGTCCGACGAGTTGCTCCGGGACATCGCCCACAAATGGTCTCTTGGTCAGAGTTTCGTCAGCGACTTCACCGGCTTCGTGCAGACTATGGGGTACTTCAGAGCGCGGCTAACTCTGGCCACCATCTATGCGAAGACGGACCGCATGGCGCTTGCCCGGGACGTCTGGAATGACCTCACTCCGCGAAGTAGGGCCGACGCCGAGGGCTGGACCATGCTTGCCGGAGTCGCCCAACTCCACGATCAGCAGGATCTGTCCTTCACTTACTACGAGCGGGCCTTGGAGGCTGCGAAGGTGCTGGCTTCCGACCCACTCCTTCAGCGCGTCTACTCCGGCTCGTTGAGCCAGATCTGGTTCGGCCAGGAGGAAGCCATTGACTCGTCATTCAACAAGATCGTGGAAGCCTTCGCCGGGCAGGACAAGCTACTTGAACTATATGACTTTCTTCGTGAGACCGAGCAGATATCCAAAGCTCGCCGGGTGGCCGAACAGTACGAACTGTACGAGCCACTCGAGCGGCTCTACCGTCGCCGTTTCGATCAAGCTCGGGGCGAGTTTCGCGAGTCGAGTGACGATGCCTTGGATCGCAGCGTGCCGTACTTTGCGGCGGTCTGCAAACTGGCGGAAATCCACGATCGGGTCGGGAAATGGCCGGAGGCACTCAAGATCTACGAAACGTACCTGGCGGACTTCCCGGATGAGCTGGGTTTGCTGATCACACTGGGCGAAGTTGCTGAAATTCAGGGCGAATACGAGCAGGCCGTGTATTGGGAGAAGCAGCTACTTGCAGCAAAGGAACGACTGGCTCGTAACGCGCGTGGCTGGGCTTTGCGCCAGATTCACGTTACTCCGGCAGTGCCGCAGATTCTGGACAGCTCCGCGCGGGATCAATGGTCCTGGGCTCAGCGCTGGGGCAAGAGCACCTGGGCCTGGGGCTACGGCGGCAGAGGTTCACCGCTGGAACGCTGGCCATCCTGGATGCGGCTCTCGGAACTCTATCTGGCCCTGGACAATACCATCGCCGCGGCGAACGCAATGGAACGGGCCATCGGTGAGGCTAAGAGCGACCGATCGAAGGTCAGCCAGCAGATACTCAATCTGGTTCACGAGCGACAGTTGACCAGGCAGATGCTCCCGGTCCTGCGTTCGCTGGCTGTACACCTGCCAACTGACGAGCGCGCCCAGTTGACCTTTGCCGAGTCGCTGACGGCGAACGACAGGCCCCAGGTGGCGACGGAGGTCTACCGCCGCATGTTGCGCCGCGGCGTGTCTGATGTTGGCGTGTTGGCACAGGTTCGCAGGCAACTGGGCCAGTTGGAACCGGACTCAGCGGATGTGGCGGAATCGACCGTTGCATCAATCGAAGCGGAAGTGGCCGCTGATCCAGACAACGCCAACAATCGCCTGCGTCTAGCGAAAGCGTACTACTATTCGCTGCAGATGGACAAAGCCCTGGAAACGCTGAATGGGCTGGTCAAAAGCGCCCCGCACCTGGAGGGGCTGCACGATCTGCTGGTGGAGACCTACACGATTCGCGGCGACACGGAGAAGCTCGTCGAAGCTCTGCGGACGAAGATCGAGCGTACGGCGGACGAGAAGCAACGTCGAGCAGCTCGGCAGCGGCTGGTTGAAGAGCTCCTGGCTCTTGGCCGGATGCAGGAGGCCCTGGAGACGCTCAAGAGACTGGCCGATCCCAAGAACCCGTCCAGCTATCAGCGTGTGGGGATGCTGCTGCACTACTTCGGGCGGCATGATGATGCGATCGAACAATTCCGGCTGTCAGGTCGGAGCCAGCAGCGTGGCATGTGGAGCGGCGATGCAAGCGGCGCGGCACTGGCCAAAGCAATGGTCCTCAAAGGCGATCTGGATCAGGCGGCCGAGGAGATTCTCAAGTCGGTGGAGGCGCAGGCTCAGCAGATGAGCCAGTATGGCGGCATGGCCGGCATGTTCTCCTTGTTCGATGAGGCATCGAACCACTTCCAGCAGTTCGCCACTCTCTTTGTGGTCGAACCGGGCCTGCGTGACGAAGTGGAGCGGCGGCTGACGGAACGACACGACTTAAAGCCCACCGATCCACATACCGCGAAACTGCTGATGCAGTTCTACCGCTGCACCGGCCGAAGCGACGGTGCCGAGGTACTGCTCGAGAAGATAGCGGGCACCGGTGTGACCGACCAGGAATTGGTCATGAAGCTTGTCGACCGGGCCGTTGACCGCCAGGATTATGACAAAGCCGTGTCTCTGGCGGAGGAGTTCATCTCCCAGCAACTCAAGCCCAAGCTTCCGCCTGGAGTTCCCGCTCAGTTTGCCGGCATCATGACCCTGATGTCGCCGCGCAACATGATGCTGTGCAAACTAGGCGATGTGTATTGGAAGATGGAGCAGCCCGAGAAGGCCTTCGAGGCTTACGAGCAGATCGTTGACCCGCAAGTGGACGAAAGCCGAATCGTCTATGCATCGCTCTGTATCCTGCGCGGCCGGCAGGAGGAGGCTATGACCCTGGTTGACGAAGCCCTGTCTGCCCAGCACGTGAAGTCTCCGAACCTCCTCAAGTTCCGCGCCATGCTATCAGCGGTTGAGGACCAGGCCGCGGAGATGTTCAATCACCTGGCCAAAGCCACCGAGGCCGGCGGGGGACAAGTGTCGCCCTTTTCCTTTGATGATGGTGAGGATGGCCCAACGATGCTGGCCACACTCGCTAAGCAGACGAAGCAGATCGACCGATTTGCCGAGTTCATGCAGGAGCGGCTTGAGAAGAACCCCAACAAATGGGAGGACCACCTGCTACTTGCCGAAACGCTGTACGAGGCTGGTCGAGTTGCGGAGGCCCTGGACACGCTGCAGAAGGCGGCTGAAACAAAGTCTCTCCAGCGTCAGGTGCTTCAACAACGGACGGCGTGGCTGGAGGGCTATGCGGCACCGGAGGAACTCATTCAGGCATATGAGGAGTTGATAGCCCTCGCAGAGCGGGAGGTCTCGAAGCGTCCGGGCACGCTGCAGCGGTTCTTCGGCGGAGGATCGAACCAGCCACAGAAGGTCAACACTCAGCCAATGAGGAACCGACTTGGCGACCTGCTCTGGAACCGTGGCGATCACGAACGGGCAGACACTGTGTGGACGGAACGGCTGGATCTGGAGACGGCGGCGAGCCACCTGAGCATGGGACGCCGCTATCTCCAGAAGCGGGAATACGAACGGGCAGGGGACTGCTTCTGTAAGGCCCTCGAGCTGCAGCCGAATCAGACAGAGGCCCACACCTCGTTGGCTGTCCTGTCCTGGCATCTCCAGGATCAGGAGACTGCGCTCGGGCATCTGCGCGAGGTGTTCCTGACT
>JANQGB010000888.1 GCA_028277545.1 Phycisphaerae bacterium
AGGCTATCGAAGCGCGCGTCGACCTCGGGACCGAAGAGCGGGTCGACCGGCGTGGTGCGTATGCACGTGGCGGCCAAGGCGCGAAACCTGCGGTTGATCGTGGGGGCGGAGATCGTGCCGGTCGACGCGCCGCCGGTAGCGTTGTATCCGACCGATCGGGCCGCCTATGGCCGGCTGGCCCGCTTGATTACGCGCGGGCGGTTGCGGACGCCCAAGGGCCAGTGTGAAGTTCACTTCGAGGACATTGCCGAGTTTTCGGAAGGGCTTGTCGGGGTGGTGCTTGACGGCAGGGGAGTGCATCCGTCTCAAACGGTGCCTCAAGAGGCACCTTGTTGGCGTGTTGATTCCCCACCCCTTGCTGCGCAAGGGATGGGGCACCCTGGCGAGGTGGCGCATTCGTCCAAAGCGGTGCATCAAGATGCACCCTACTTTCCTGTTGATTCCCCACCCCTTGCTTCGCAAGGGATGGGGCACCCTGGCCCTAAGGAGGAAGGGGGGCCGGGCGAGCATTCGTGTGAGGTGGTGCATCAAGATGCGCCCTACTTGTGGTATCGGGAGGTTTTTGGTGATCGGTTGTACCTGGCGGCTGCGGTGCTGGGAGGGCGTGACGACGATGTTCACCTGGCCAGGCGGCGGGCTTTGTCGCGGCGCATACGGGTGCCGCTGGTGGCCACCAACGACGTCCATTACCACGAGCCGGGGCGGCGGTTTCTGCAGGACGTTCTGACCTGCATTCGAGAACATTGCACGATCGAGCAGGCGGGCAGGCGTTTGTTTGCCAATGCCGAGCGCTATCTCAAGAGCCCGCAGCAGATGGCCCGGCTGTTCGTCGATTGTCCCGGGGCGGTGGCTCGGACGGTCGAGATCGCTTCGCGCTGTGACTTCAGTCTCGACGAGTTGTGTTACGAATACCCCGAAGAGCTGTGTCCGGGTGACCGTGAGCCCATGGCCTACCTGGCGGAGTTGACCTGGACGGGGGCCCGCGAACGGTACCCGGCCGGCATTCCGGCCAAGGTGCGCCGGCTCATCGAGCACGAACTGCGCCTGATCGAAGAGCTGGGCTACGAGCCTTACTTTCTGACCGTCTGGGATATCGTTCGCTTCGCTCGGTCGCGCCGGATACTGTGCCAGGGGCGTGGCAGTGCGGCCAACTCGGCGGTCTGCTACTGCCTGGGCGTGACCTCGGTCGATCCGGAACGGGTCGATCTGCTCTTCGAGCGTTTTGTTTCTCGCGAGCGGAACGAGCCGCCCGACATCGACGTGGATTTCGAGCACGAGCGCCGCGAAGAGGTCTTTCAATACATCTACGGCAAGTACGGCCGGGAGCGGGCGGGCATCGTGGCCGAGGTGATCACCTATCGGCCCCGATCGGCAGTGCGCGACGTGGGCAAGGTGCTGGGCCTCTCGCTGGACCGGGTGGACGTCATCGCCAAAACGCTCGAATGGTGGCACGACAACCCGGTACCCGAAACCCGCCTGCGTGAGGCGGGCATCGACCCCGGAGAGCGAACAATTCGCTGCCTGACCGGGCTGGTCCGGCAGATCGTGGGCTTTCCCCGCCACCTGTCGCAGCACGTGGGCGGTTTCGTGATCACCCGGGGGGCGCTGTGCGAGATGGTGCCCCTGGAGAACGGGGCCATGCCGGGCCGGACGTTCATTGAGTGGGACAAGGACGACATCGACGCCCTGGGCATCCTGAAGGTGGACTGTCTGGCGCTGGGGATCCTGACGGCTATTCGCAAGTGTTTTGACATGATCAACGAGAGTGAGCACCGGCTGGAGGCCGGTGGCACGCAGGCTGACAGGACTGAGTCATCAGGCCCCCTGGCCTTGCACACCGTTCCTGCTGAAGATCCGGCGGTCTACGACATGATCTGTTCCGCTGATACCGTCGGGGTGTTTCAGATCGAATCCCGGGCCCAGATGAGCATGCTGCCGCGGCTGCGGCCTCGGAGCTACTACGACCTGGTGATCGAGATCGCCATCGTTCGTCCCGGGCCCATCCAGGGGCAGATGGTGCATCCCTATCTGCGGCGGCGGAGCGGCCAGGAGCGCCCCTTTTACCCCACGCCTGAAATCGAGAACGTGCTCAAAAAGACGCTGGGCGTCCCCCTGTTTCAGGAGCAAGCCATGCAGTTGGCGGTTGTAGCGGCCGGCTTCACCCCGGGCGAGGCCGACCAGCTCCGCCGGTCGATGGGGGCCTGGCGGCGCACCGGCGAGATGGAGAAGTTCCGCACCAAGCTCATCGACGGCATGCGGCAGCGCAAA
>JANQGB010000971.1 GCA_028277545.1 Phycisphaerae bacterium
CGAGACCGGGGCCGGTGTCATCGCCAGCGCCTGCCCCTTCTGTATGCGGATGTTCACCGACGGTTTGAATCTTCAGGACGTAGAGAACGTCGAGCAGCTCGATATCGCCGAGCTGCTGCTCAAATCAGTGAAGGCGTAGGGGCACGCCGCAGCCAGGATCCAGAGGCCGGTCTCTGCGCAGGGGCTCATGCCGCGAGTTGTGAACTCCCGGGCCAAGCGTATACTGGGGCGCTTTCCCCTATTGCAGGCCACGCAGAGAAGAGCAATGCCGTGAACTCCAAGAGACCCAAACGCATCCTCATCGGCAAGGTCGGCCTTGACGGGCACGATCGTGGAGCCAAGTTCATCGTTCGTGCCCTCCGCAACGCGGGGTACGAGGTCATCTACACGGGCATCCGTCGCACCCCCGAGCAGATCGTGCAGACCGCCGTCGATGAAGACGTAGACGTCATCGGCCTGAGCCTGCTCAGCGGAGCGCATAACGAGCTCTTTACCCGCGTTGTCGAACTCTTGAAGCAGGAAGGTGCGTCAGACATTCTCCTGTTCGCAGGCGGGACGATTCCTGAGAAGGACATTCCCCACCTCAAGGCGCTCGGCTTCCGCTGGATCTTCACGCCCGGCTCGCCGCTGGCGGAAATCCTCGCCGCCCTGGAGGAGGGGCTGGCCGAGCCAACCTCGCCAGACGGGGAGAAGCACGCGTAGCCGCAATGAAAGCTCTCCTGGACAAGATTCGCCGGGGTGATCGCCGTTCGCTGGGCAGGGCGATGTCACTCGTCGACCAGACCGGCGATCAGGCCCGTGCGCTTCAGGATCACCTGCGGCAGTCGACCGGCCAGGTGCCCTGGTGGGGCTTCACCGGCCCACCGGGCGTCGGCAAGTCCACCTTGATCGATGCCCTGCTGACACGCCTGAGGGAACGCCAGCAGAGAGTCGGCGTAGTAGCAATAGACCCGACCTCGCCGACGTCGGATGGGGCCCTGCTCGGAGATCGCGTGCGCATGATGCGTCATGCCATCGACCCGGATGTCTTTATCCGGTCACTGGCTACTCATCACCGTGAAGGCGGGCTGTCAGACGCTGCCATTCACTGCGCCCGGCTGCTGGAGGTGGGCAACTTCGATCCGGTGCTGATTGAGACGGTGGGGGTGGGGCAGAACGAGGTCGACATCGCCTCGGTAGCGGACATCTGCGTCGCCATGTTGGGGCCCGGGTATGGTGACGACATCCAGCTCATCAAGGCCGGCCTGCTGCAGGTGGCCGACATCGTGGTGGTCAACAAGTGTGATCTCCCGGAGGCAACGCGGCTGCTCAAAGAGGTGCGGGAAGAACTCGAGTTCGACTCGTCTACGGATGGCGGAGACGAGGTCCGACCGCCGGAGCGCCGCTGCGTTGGCATCGAGGCCAAGACCGGCCGCGGAGTGGAAGAGCTGGTGGACCAACTGCTCGCACTGGACGCGGCCGCCCGCACCGCTGAGCGGCGCCACCACTACGCGCGCCGCCGGTTTCGGGGCGAAGTCAGTCGCAGCGTCCTGCAGGCCTTTGAACAAGCCCTGGAGCGTGAATTGAACGAGGCGCGAACAGACGACCTGCTCGCTCGATTGGACCGCAGTGAGATTTCCTTTGACGCAGTCGTGGCTGAACTGAATGCTCAAGCCTTGGCCAAGGCGCCGGGCGAGGCGCCGGGGAAATGACCGCGGGAGGCCCATCCTCCAGGTGCCAGTGTTAAGCCTCAGAACTACCAGACCGCAACGAGCCGCGAACTTCAGTTCGCACGGACGCCCGAACGTCGGCGACACAGCTGATGCTCGTCGACCAAGAATCCCGGAAGATCGGACGCACCATACCAGACCCGGCACGATGACTATCTCCGTTGACCTCACTGCCAGCGGGCTTCTCGTGGACCGGGTTAGACCCACAGAGCATGCCCTCCCGCCCGAGCGACCGCTCGCACTGCTGACCACCGCCTGAAGATCGGCATCGAGGAACCCGGTGAGCCGGGTTACCACGTGTCTCGCTCCGTACCCTCTACCCGCATAGATGCCGGGCCTGGCGCTTCGCCTTGCGGGTCGCGCCGGGCACCGGGGGCCGGCTATCCGCGGGGCAATACCGGGGCGAGGGTAGTACGCTGCTGGTAGCGGGACCGCGAACTTGCTAACCTGCCGCGGTCTCGGTAGTCGCTGCGCAAGTGAACATGGCGCCTGGCGTCGCACTTCCGGGGCCAGCGATCCCTCGGGTGGAGGTAGTGACCATGGCCCGTCACATCTGGATGCTTTCAGCCTTGCTGGCTGCGGCCTCGTCGTCAGGAGCGATCAGCGGATGCACGCCTCCGTCTGCCGGTGGGGCGGGAGAGGTTGATGGGTGCCAGGAGGCCGGGCAGGCCTGCGACGCCGACCGGCCGTGTTGCCCGGGGTTGTCCTGTTCCGACGACGGCATCTGCGCGGCGCAGCAACAGGAGTGTGTGAGCGAAGGCGACGCCTGCAACGGATCGCTACCGTGCTGTGCAGACCTCACCTGCGACGCCGGAGTCTGTACGGCCGACCAGTCGGACGGTGATCTGGCTGGAGACGACGTGGAGGCGGGGGAGGTGTTCGTGGACCTCTATGACCCGGAACAGACCTGCGACGGCACGACGTTGCTGCCGGACCTGCACGATCAAGACAACCCGCGGATCATCGAAGTGAATATGCAGGGTGACGTCGTCTGGGAGTACTCCATGCCCGACGATCTCAAGCAGTACCACGACCCGGGAATGGACGTAGAGGTCCTGGATAGCGGCACCGTTCTGCTCGTGCTGCCTCGCAACGGGGTGTACGAGATTGATCGTACAGGCGCCGTAGTGTGGTCCCACTTGGACCCGAGAATCTCGCATGATGCCGACCGGTTAGCCAACGGCAACACCCTGTATGTCTGGGGTGGGGGAGATCAGATCGACGAGGCTCAGGTGAAAGAAGTCGACCCCGACGGCGTATTGGTCTGGTCCTGGTTCGCTCGCGATCAGTACGGCAACAGCGACTATGCCGACATCTCTCGAGAGGGCTGGACTCACGCCAACGCGGTCAGCCGGCTGGATAACGGCAACACGCTGGTGAGCCTGCGCAACTTCAATCTCACCGTGGAGGTCGACCCCGCCGGCGAGGTGGTCTGGTCCTACGACTGGACGGGACTGGGCGGCGACGATCCGCACGATCCGGAGCTACTACCCGACAATCGCCTGCTGGTCGCCTTGCAGCACACCTCGCGTGCGGCAGTCGAGATTGACCGCGATACGGGTGACGTGCTCTGGGAGGCCATTCTGCCGGACTTGCGCACCGCCCGAGATGCCGACCGCCTGCCCAACGGCAACACGCTCATTCAGGCCGTGATAAAGGAGGAGGATGAGTCGACGGTGCTGGAAGTCACGCCCGCCGGCGAGATTGTCTGGCAACTGAAGCTGCAGGACACGCCGGCCGAGAACCGTCCTGGTTGGTTCTATAAAGCTCAGCGAATTTGCGAAGAGTGAGGGCCAGCCAACCAGCCGAGGGGACGGGTGGTTCCGGGCAGGGTTTTGATTTTCCAACGATGATGTCGAGAATACGAGCATGACCGATCACCTCAGGGAGCACTTGGAGCGGTGGAAGAGTGAGACTCTGGCCAGGTCTATGGCCCGGGCGCCGGAGCAGAGCGAACGCACCGTGACGGTCTCGGGCCAACCGGTGGAAACGATCTACCTTCCGAGCCACGTCGACGACGCGAGCCACGGGCAAGCGTATCTGGACAAGCTTGGCTTCCCCGGGGAGTACCCTTTTACTCGGGGCGTACAGCCCAGCATGTACCGGTCGCGACTGTGGACCATGCGCCAGTACGCCGGCTTCGCCACGGCCGAAGAAAGCAACCGGCGTTACCGCTTCCTGCTGGAGAAGGGGCAGACCGGACTGAGCGTGGCCTTCGATCTACCCACCCAGATCGGCTATGACAGCGACCACCCGCTCGCTTCAGGTGAGGTCGGCAAGGTCGGCGTGGCCATCGACACGCTGGCCGACATGGAGATCGCCTTCGACTCCATCCCGCTGGACCAGGTCTCCACCTCAATGACCATCAACGCCCCGGCCGCTGTCCTGTGGGCCATGTACATCGCGGTGGGGGCCAAGCAGCGCGTCTCACCCGAGAAGCTGACCGGCACCATCCAGAACGACGTGCTCAAGGAATACATGGCCCGCGGCACGTACATCTTCCCGCCGGCCCCGTCGCTGCGACTGATTACCGACATTTTTGCCTATGCGGCGGAGCACGCCCCGCGTTTCAACACCATCAGCGTGAGCGGTTACCACATTCGCGAAGCAGGGTGCACTGCCGCTCAAGAGGTGGGGTTCACGCTGGCCGACGGGATAGAGTACGTCAACGCCGCCCGTCAGGCAGGACTGGATGTGGACCGTTTCGCCCCCCGCGTGGCGTTCTTTTTTGGCGCCATGACCGACGTCCTGGAGGAGGTGGCCAAGTTTCGGGCCGCCCGCCGACTCTGGGCCCGGATCATGAAGGAGCGGTTCGGGGCGACCAACCCGCGTAGCTGCATGCTGCGTTTCCACACGCAGACCTGTGGTGCCACATTGACGGCACAGCAGGTGGACAACAACGTGGTCCGCGTGACGCTGCAGGCCTTGGCGGCCGTCCTGGGCGGAACGCAGTCGTTGCACACCAACAGCCGGGACGAGGCGCTGGCCTTGCCTACCGAGGAGGCTGTCCAGCTCGCCTTGCGAAGCCAGCAGGTCATCGCCCACGAATCAGGCGTGGCTCACACGGTCGACCCGCTGGCCGGCAGCTACTACGTCGAGGAACTGACCGATCAGATCGAAGCCCAGGCGGAGGACATTATTCGCCAGGTTGACGAGATCGGCGGGATGGTACGAGCCATAGAGCAGCACTACCCGCAGGGCGAGATCGAACAAGCCGCCTATCGCTACCAGCAGGAGATCGAGCGCGGTGAGCGCGTGATCGTCGGCGTCAACCGCTATCAAGGCGAAGACGATAATCAGCCGGAGTTGCTCAGCATCAGTGCCGAAGCCACCCGCCGGCAGATCGAGCGCTTGAACAGCGTGCGCAGCGAACGCGACAGCGCAGCCGTGACCGGCGCACTCGACAGGCTGGAGGCGACGGCTCGTGGCGACACGAACCTGATGCCGCCGATACTGGACGCAGTCACTGCCTACGCCTCAGTCGGCGAAATCTGCGATCGATTGCGCAGGGTCTTCGGCGAGTACTCCGAGACGGTATGACAGTCTGACGGATCAACACTGCGGAGCTTTACGTGCAACCACCACAACAGATCGACCACCTGGGCCTGGCGGTCCGCTCCCTCGAAGAGGCCAGCCAGTTGTATCGCGACGTGCTCGGGCTTACCTGCCAGGGCACTGAAGAAGTCCCGGACCAGAAAGTGAGGGTGGTCTTCTTCGAAATGGGCGAGGTCCGGATCGAGCTGCTCGAACCGACCGCCGCGGACAGCCCCATCGCCAGGTTTCTCGAGACGCGCGGACCGGGCTTGCACCATGTGGCTTACCGGGTGGCCGATCTGCCGGCCACACTGGCTGCCCTCCGGTCAGGAGGAGTACGCCTCATCGACGAAGAACCGCGGGACGGTGCTCACGGCATGAAGATCGCCTTTGCCCACCCCAAGAGCACCGGTGGTGTGCTAACGGAATTCTGCCAGGCAGGGGAGTAGGGGAGGGGTCGACCTCCGAATTCCTCAGGCTTTGACCGGGCTACGTTCGGCGCGTTGCGGCTCGGCTTCCTTCTTGACCCTCTTCATCTTGCCCGATGTGTTCTGGATGACGACCTCCTCGGTGTGGTGCCATGGTCGCGGGCGGCGCGTCTGAAGGTCGGCCAACTTGCCTCCCTCTGCCACGTGCTGGAGCAGTTCTGTCAGCCTGGAGGCCATGTCCTCGGTGGCGACCCGCTCGTCCACGAAGCCGCGGTGCAGCAGCCAGGTCCCGTGCTGGAAGTCCGGCGCCACCTTGCGGCCCTGGAACTGCTCCACGACCCGTTTGCCCGAGAAGCCGATGTTGGCCGATCCTTTGACCGAAATCATGTAGTCGCCGCGCAAGCCATAGCTGATCGCTGTACCTCCCAGCGTGGGATCGGCGATCACCGAAATGTGAGGCACGCCGGCCTCCTCCAACAGGTTCAAGGCATGATGGGCCTTGGGGATGTTGCGGTGCATCGACGGCGTGCCCTCCTGCATGCGAGCGCCACCGCCCATGGCAATGGAGACCAGCGGCGTTCGGGAGGCCAGCGCCTGACACGCCGCGTACCTGAACTTTTCACCTATCTCATCACACAGACTGCTGCCCACCAGCCCGAAGTTGTTGATGGTCAGCACGGCCTTGCAGCCGCCAATCGTAGCCTCTCCGGTGATGACGCCGGAGTGCAGCCACGACCTCTTGACACCACGTTCGAGGATCTCGGTGTACTGCGGGAACTCGAGCTGATCGACCGAGCAATACCGGATGGTCTCCTCGAATTCCACGAAGGTGCCTGTGTCAGTCAGTCGACGAATCCAATCGGCCGGATGCAGGCGGCGGTAGGGCGTCTCGCCACCACTGGGGTGGAGTGCGCCGGCTCCGTCCGGGTCGCCGTAGCGCCGGGCCAGCAC
>JANQGB010001039.1 GCA_028277545.1 Phycisphaerae bacterium
GGGGTGATTGCGCTGTTGCCTTCGTGGCCGGCCAGCTTGGTGACCCGCCGCACTCGAAGGTAGGCATCCTCCAGGTCGAGCTCTTCGGGTTCCTCTTCCTCGTCCTCGTCATCGGCGTCCTTCTCGCCCTCGTCCTTTTCCTTCTCGTCGCCGTCCTTAGACGAAGAATCATCTTCGGCCACGTCGTCCTCCTTGTTGTCGTCGCCCTGGTCAGCGCCGTCGTCCTCTTCCTTGGGTCTCTCAACCTTCAAGGGTTTGCGCTTCTTGGCCTTCTTGGCGGCTTCCTTGTAGTAGTTCTCCAGTTCCTTGCTGCTCAGCGATTCCAGGTCCTTGTCCAGATAGACCATCCAGAGGTCGTATTCCTCGTTCACCCGCTCGGAGACGAAGCTCAGGATCTTGCCATCCGCCGACCACCGCGGCCGACTGTCACTGTCGGGGTGGCGGGTGATATTGGTGGCCGCTTGCGAGCCGTCAGCCGGGACGATCCAGATGTCCGAGTTGAAGTCCATGTCATTCTGCTGGTAGGCGATGTGCCGGCTGTCCGGACTCCAGCGCCAGTCCAGCCCGTTGTCCCAGCCGGCGACCAGTCGGCGAGTTTCGCCGCTCTCCAGGTCAAGAATCATCAGGTCGCCGCCACCGCGCCTGAAGGCCAGCGACTTGCCGTCCGGAGAAGGACTCGGTTCACGGTCCTGGTGTTCGGTCTGCACCACCGGTTCTACTGAGAATGTCAGGGCGTCGTGCCAACGCTTGGGCTGCAGCTCCTTGGGCAGGTCTTCGTCTTTGTCCTTTTTGCCCTTCTTGCCTTTCTTGCCCTTCTTCTGTTTTTCCTCGTCGTCGGTCGACTCTTCAGCGTCATTCTCATTTTCGTCGGAACCGTCGCCGGCGTCCGGCTCGTCCGCCGGCTGCGTGGTCGGTTCGGTGGGTTGCGTGGTCGTTTCTGAGGGTTGACTGGTCGGTTCTGCCGGTTGGGTAGCAGGCTCCTCCTTCTCCTCAGGAGGCTTTATGGCCTTGTCAAAGTCCTCCTTGACCTCCGTCCGGGTCATGGACACCGTAGCGACGTAGATCGATTCGGCTCCATCGCGATCGCTGTCAAAGTAGAGCTTTAGCCCGTCGGGCGACCAGGCGATGTTGCGTTCACGGGCATGCGTCGCGGTCACGCGCCGGGTGGGGCTCTTCTTCTCGATATTGCGGACGTAGACGTCTCCGTAGGCGACGACCGCCAGCACTTTCCCGTCGGGGCTGAGGGCGGCGCGGCTGACCTCGCTCTTGACCTGCTTGATCTCGTAGTTGTCCGCTTCGTCCTGGCTGGCGGTGATTTCCAGGGCCGCTGGCTCGGCGCCGGGGTCGCCAAGCGCCAGGGTGTACAACCTGTCCCACACCGTGAACACCGCTGTCGAGCCATCGGCCGACACGTCCAGGTCCTGGACGTCGTCGCTGCCGAACGAGGTCAACTGCCGGGCTGCCCGGTCTCCCTTCTCAACGTCGAGCGAGTAGACGTTGAAGCGGTCCTGTTCGCGGTCGGACAGAAAAACGAGCCGGTCGTTCCCGGCCCAGCATGCCCTGCCGTCGTTGCCGCTCCAGCGCGTTAACTGCTTGAAGGAGCCGTCGGCACGGTTGTGCAGCCAGACCTCGCGGGCATCCGGGCCTCGGTAGTGGCGCCGGCTCCAGCGGTTGCCGCCGCGGGTGAAGGCGACCCGGGTGCCGTCGGGACTGACCTTGGGGTGGCCGCCGAAGGCGTCATGCAGTCGCCGGATGTCTCCTCCGTTGACTGAGCACATATAGGGTCTGTTCGACCGATAGTTGTCGCCCTCGATGTCGGCTGAAAAGGTCAGCACTTCGTTACCCTGACCATCGGTGCCCCAGCCGGCCAGCGTGCAGTACTGATCGAGATCCGTCACCTGACGCACGTTGGTGCCGTCGGCGTTCATCATCCAGATGTTCCGGTAGCCGTTGCGACTGGAGTCGAAGGCAATGCGCTTGCCGTCCGGGCTCCAGGTCGAGCGAAGGTCGGCCCCGGCATGGGTGGTCAAGCGCACCGCGTGCCCTCCGCTAGCAGGTACTTTCCACAGATCACCGCGCCAGCTAAAGACGATCTCCGTCCCGTCGGGACTGATCGAGGGGAAGCGTGGCAGATCGACCAGGCCAGGAGTCGACTCGGGCGCGGCTTGGGTGGCAGGCACTCCTGTCATACCCGCGGGGCGTTCAGCTTGCAGTCGTCCGGTGCCCTTGGCCTGAACGCATCCCGGTGCCAGCAGACCAACCGTCAGCGACAAGAACAAAGCGCGTTTCATGTCCTCTCCTTGTGCCAAATATGTGGGGGTACCGGGTTCGAGACCGTAACACCTCCCGGGGTGCCGTTAGCCCGTCCGTCGCCCAACGCAGTACCTTCGATAGCCGTCCCTGGAGTCGTTGAGTTGGGGACGGCGCGGCGAACGCCGGACTGACCGATAGAAGCCATCGCGGTAGTTGCAGTTAGGTCGCAGTCATCGCCCGACGGTCCCAGTTGTTGCCTTCGCAGACACGACTCTACTCGCCAGCCAACGCCCTTTCAACGAGCCTGAAATGTCTGGACAAGATGCTACAAGATCAGTGTGCGGAGGGGCGGTGCCGGCGGTGTCCGCCGTGCGGCTTGCGTAGATGCAGCGCCAGAGCTTACAGTTCGCGCCACGGTGCAACCGTTGCGCCGATCCAGGAGGCCAGATCGAATCCGCGAACGCAGGCCATGGGCGACTCCGGCAACAAGCACATCCACCAGGCCAACCGCGACTCGTGGAACCGGGCGACCGTGGCTCACAACAGCCACAAGCGCGATCAGGCTGGATTCCTGCGCGGCGGCGGCAGCACCCTGTTCCCCGAGGAGGTCGAAGTCCTGGGTGATGTCGGCGGTCGGCGCCTGGTTCACCTGCAATGCAATTCCGGCCAGGATACTCTGAGTATCGCCCGCCAAGGGGCGGTCGCTACCGGTGTGGACATCAGCGACGAAGCCATCGAGTTCGCCAGCAGACTGTCGGTCGAGTCGGGCATTCGGGCCACGTTTCACCGAGCCGACGTCTACGACTGGTTTGACACGGCTCGCGCCCGCGGCGACCGTTTCGACATCGTATTTTGCTCGTACGGTGCCATCTGCTGGCTGTCGGACCTGGATCGGTGGGCGGCGGGCGTAAACGCGGTCCTGGCTACGGGTGGCCGATTGGTGATGGTCGACTTCCACCCCGTGTCGATGATGTTCAACGAGCGCTTCGAACTCACCTATCCCTATCTCGGTGAGGGCAAACCGCAGCACTGGGAGGACGGAGTAGGCGATTACGTGGCCCTGTCCGGCCCGGCGCTGACGCCGTCGGGCTTCGAGGCGGGTGTGGCCGACTTTCGCAATCCCAAGCCCGCCTACGAATTCCAATGGCATATGGGAGCGATTCTCAATGCCCTGCTCCGGACCGGACTGAGAATCGAGCTGCTCCGAGAGTATCCCTACTCCAACGGGGCCCGGCTATTCGACAACATGCGTGAGGAGGCGGGCCGGCGCATGTTTCCGCCAACCGGTGCGCCTGCGGTTCCCCTTATGTTCGGGCTGGTTGCGGTGAGGTCTGCCACCGCCTGATGCCGACGCCACCAAGTCGCTCGCTGCTGGTTCCGTCAGATGAGGGTGATGCGGTGGTCTGTCCGTCCCACTACGCGCCCGATCACGGCGGCGCAGGGGGCGTT
>JANQGB010001158.1 GCA_028277545.1 Phycisphaerae bacterium
CGCACCTGACCGCCACGCGCAACTCCGGTCGTGGGAGTGAAGGCGCGACCAACGTACCAGGCATAAGATGCTCTGCCGTCGCCGATTAGTTGAGCGCTAGCCCCGGCATTCTTGCCGGGTTATGAACGACAACGGTTGTCGTTAGGCCCGCTTCAACCCGTGTTCTCGTCGCCCGCGTTCTCCCTTCGGCTGACACATACCGGCCAGGAGATGTCATCGCACTATGCTGCATGTCTGAAGACCCGCATCGAGAACCCCGGTGAACCGGGGTCTTGCAACTGTCACAACGTGTCCTTAACCCGGCTTGAATGCCGGGCCTAGCGCGCTTATGCCGGCCGTCTCCGCTGTCTTGCCGGGGTCACCTGGGTCCGCCGCAGTCCGCCGCTGGCCGGTCCAGCCTCGCCGCCAATCTGCTGGATCTTTGCACAAAACGGTCGGACTGCGCACGCTCTCAAAGAGCTCTGCCATTGCGGATCACTTGGGGGCCGACCTTGACGCTGTGGAACGCGAACCGGGTCAGGAACATGCGCGAAGGCCGGCACGAGGCGCAGATCGTAGTCACCAACGGACCGTAAGACCGGCCATGTCGTGGATGCTCTGATCGTATATGATGGACGCCCGTTGTGTGAGGTGTTCGATGGACGAGGATGCCAGGTATCACCGGTCTACGGTTCTCATACTGGGCGTGTGTGGGCTGGCCATGGGCGTGGCCTACTACCTGGTTACCACCGCGCTGGAGGACGCAATGCTGGCTCAGGAGACCCTGAGGTCCATCAGAGGGGCGGAGGGGCTGTTGACTCTGTACCTGCTTGTCTCGGTGGTCTTCGGATGGACAACTGCGTGGTTGGCGGAGCGGCGAGGACTGATCGCCTGGCAGGTTGTGGCTATGGTGGCGGCCGTCGCCCTCGGGTCGGGCTTTCTCCTCAGCGTGATGGCGGTCGACCCACTGCCCGGGATGGCCGACACCTGCTTCTTGCTGTCAGCTCTGATCTTCGTAGGCACAGGCCTCTGGCGACAGATGATGGAGACCTGACTGACGGGCCGAATGCGAAACGTATCCTGGCCCAGGCAGCCGGAACCAACGCCGGGAACACTCTACGTACACGAGCGGCGAACTGCTGACTTGCATAGCGTCGCTGGAATATTGCCCGGCAAAGGCAGGTTGTTTCAGTACGCGCTACGGTGCCGTAATAAAGCCAGCCGAAGGAACCGCCATGGGAGCGTCAGGTCTGTGGTCGACCGCGGGAAGATACATCGCCCGCTATACGCGCTGGCTTCACACGGCTAATCCCGCGGGCACCGTCGAAGCACTGCCTGAAGTGAAGGACGACGGGGCGACGCGGATACCGGGCGTGTACATTGTCGGCGACCTGAGCGGCATTCCTCTGCTGAAGTTCGCGGTGGACGGCGGGGCGCGGGTTGTCCGGCGGATTGCGGCCGATTCCAGCCTGGGGGCGGACCGGGATCGAGCCGGCAACGGCGTGTTCGACGTCGTGATTCTGGGCGGCGGGGTCGCCGGCATGGCAGCCGCCGTCGAGGCCAGGAAGCAAGGCCTCTCCTACACAATTCTGGAAGCGTCGGACCGGTCCTTTGGCACCATCATCGACTTCCCCAAAGCCAAGCCGATCTACACCTACCCGGCCGACATGGTGCCATCCGGAGACATGCAGGTGACCGCCGACGTCAAGGAGGCCCTGGTCGAGGAACTGCAGCAGCAGGCGCGGGACGCAGGAATCGAAGCGCACTACGGCGCCCGGGCTCAGCGCGTTCGCCGCGGCGACGGTGTGCTGGAGGTGATCGTCGACGACGGTGAGTCGGT
>JANQGB010001162.1 GCA_028277545.1 Phycisphaerae bacterium
AGAGACCGCCGCAGCTAAAGTTCTGACAGAAAAACAGTTACGGCAATAGGTCGACCGCCGGCTGCGTGCGGCACTGCGCGTGAATACGTCTCCCGGCAGTCGCCGCCTATTCGGGCAGGAGCTTGACTCACTGGCGACTGCCGGGGCGCCGACACGGCAACGGCGCCTGGAAGCAGTGTCCCGGGCACGTGGCGGCCACGGATTCACTGATTACAGCCGCGGAGGTATCGAGAACATGAGACGGTCGAAAGCAAACGCTCAGCTTGGAAAACGGCATGACATGCTGCGTGAAATAGCCGCTACCGAGTCCTTCAGCGCAGCGCCCGGCGGCCCGTACTCTCGGGCCGCCGAGGCGCTGGAGGCGATGCAGCGGATACGAGAGGGAACCTACGGCACGTGCGCCGACTGCGGAGGCAGGATACCGGCGGCGCGGTTGCAGGCAAAACCGGAGGCTACGCGATGCGTAAGGTGCCAAGTCGAGAGAGAACGGAATACAGCCGCTTGAATCGGGACCACTCCCGGCCACCGTCGAAGCTGGGGGGCGACGGAGCCGGGAAGGTAGCTGGCAGGCCGCGTGGACCGCCCGGCGATGAGGGGGCCTCTGGAGAGTGGCCTGGAAGCGCAGTCCGATCCGCCGCGGGGCCTGTTCTAACGGTCCGGCGACAGGAAATCGTGTTCGCCGGAACGACGCGGCATCTGGCCAGAGTCCAGCCGTTGGAAGTAGTTCTTGGCGGCGCGCAGCACCACGGGTGACAGAATCAGAACAGCCGGAAGGTTGCAGAGCACCATCAGGCCGACCGTGGCATCCGAGAAGTTGTATACCCACTTGAACTCCTGGAGCACCATGCCCAGGAAGACGAACATCACGAACACGAACTTGTATGGCAGGATCGCCCGCGGGCCGAGCAGGTATTCGGCCCCTTTCTCTCCGTAGTAGCTCCAACTGATCATCGTGCTGAAGGCGAACAGGCACACGCCGAGGGCAATGATGTAGGAGCCCGCCCCCCGTAGCGTGGTGTCAAACGCGAATCGGGTCAGCTCCGCGCCCTCCATGTCCAGGTGCACGGGTTGGCCGACGGCCAGTGTATCGCGCTCTTCCTCATCCGCCTCCTCCAAGGCCAGCGTGATGGAGGACAACTCCGGCCAACTATCCGGGAGAGAAGCGTTGTCCGCACCGTTGGCGGATACCACCTTCATGGTCACCCGGTGCCAGCCGCCGTCTTCGACGTCAGGCGCCGTATGGACGGCCAGCTTGCTGTGCTCGGACCGCACAGCATCGAGATACAGGGCCGCGAACTTCTCCGGTATGTCAGGAGCGACCTCGACGCGTACCACGTCGTCGTCCATGGCTACGACTGTCCCGGCCGGCGGGCGGTCCCAGGCGCCGCTCATCAGCAGGACCAGGGCACTCATGGTGCAGATGATCAGCGTGTCGATGAAGGGTCCGATGCCGGCCACCACGCCCTCGCGGATGGGCTCTTCAGTCTTGGCAGCCGCGTGGGCCATGGCCGCCGAGCCCTCACCCGCCTCGTTAGAAAAACAGGCCCGTTTGAGCCCCCAGGTAAACGCTACCCAGACGGACACTCCGGCAAAGGCGCCTCCCTCGGCAACCGGCGTGAAGGCGGATCTGACGATCAGGCTCAGGTAGTAGGGGATCTCCGAGGCGTGACTGCCGATGACGTAAATGGCAGCCAGCACGTACACCACGCACATGAAGGGCACCAGCCTGGCCGCCACCTGCCCGATCCGCTTGATGCCTCCGATGATGACCAAGCCTACCAGCATGGAGAAGGCGGTGGCGGACAGGTAGGCGTTGACGCCGAAGTTCTTGTGCAGCACATCCTTCACGCTCCAGCCCTGGAACATGTTGCCGCTGCCGCAGGAGTTCAGCACCGTGGCGGCCGCAAAGAGAATCGCCAGCACCTTGAAGATCACCCAGGCGCCGTTGCCGCGCTCGCGGAGGGGGTCAACCAGGGCTTTCTGGATGTACCACATGGGCCCGCCGCGAACTTCGCTCTGTTCCCCTGGATCGGCACTGGCTGCCGGCAGCTCGCGCTTGTCGCGGAACATCACCGCCAGCGAGCACTCCATGAACTTCAAGGCCATACCGAAGAGCCCGATGATCCACATCCAGAAAACCGCGCCGGGGCCGCCCAGTGACACCGCGACGGCCACGCCGGCTATGTTACCCAGTCCGATGGTAGCGGAGAGGGCGGCGCACAAGGCCTGGAAGTGATTGATGTGACCGGTGTCTTCGGGCCGGTCGTAGTGACCTCTGATGCAGGCATAGCCATGGGAGAGGATACGCCATTGCACGAACTTGCTGACGATGCTGAACACCAAGCCGCAGCCCAGCAGCAACAAGAACAAGGGCAGCGACCATACCCAGCCCTGCATGGTGTCCGTGACTTGATCCCAGTCGATTTGAGCGATCGTGAACATAGTGCCCGGAACCATAGCGGCTGGCGACGTGCCAAGCAACCGTTGCGATCAGGCGGGGCACTCGTATAGAATCAATCTGCAAGTTCTTGGCGCGGATGAACCAATCTGATGAGTGAAAGCACGGAAGCAGCGTCCCTGCCGCAGAAAGAGCAATGGGGTTCCCGGCTGGGCGTGGTGCTGGCGGTGGCCGGCAGCGCGGTCGGTCTGGGGAACTTCCTGAGGTTTCCCGGCAAGGCGGTCAACAACGGCGGTGGGGCGTTCATGATCCCCTACGTCATCAGTTTCCTGGTGGTGGGGATTCCGATCGCCTGGTGCGAATGGACGATGGGCCGACTCGGAGGCAGGTACGGCCAGAACAACGCCCCGGGAGTCTTCTACGCCTTGTGGCGACGCGGGCCGGCCAAAGGGCTGGGGGCACTGGCTCTGCTCATTCCAGTCGTCATCT
>JANQGB010001212.1 GCA_028277545.1 Phycisphaerae bacterium
GCTGGTCGATGGATTTGCGGTAAACGGCGTCGTATCCCGGTTCGGTCATCAAGCTGCTCCCCAGTTGGCCAATCCTCGTGTTGTGTCGGTGGTGCCGGCTGCCAGCGGCACACGCGCCCACCGCTCGTTACGAGGATTGGCCAACTGGGGAGCAGCTTGATGACCGAACCGGGATACGACGCCGTTTACCGCAAATCCATCGACCAGCGAGAGGAATTCTGGGCCCAGGCAGCGGAGGACATCCACTGGAACAGGAAGTGGGAGAAGACTCTGGACGACACCGCAGCCCCCTTCTACCGGTGGTTTGCGGGTGGCGTGCTCAACACCTGCCACAATATGCTCGATCTGCACGTCGAGCAGGGCCGCGGGGACCAGGCCGCCCTTATCTACGACAGCCCGGTTACCGATGTGGTTCGGCGCTACACCTACCGCGAACTGCGCGACCAGGTGGCGCTGTTCGCTGGCGCGCTGAAACAGCAGGGCGTGAGCAAGGGCGACCGGGTCATCGTCTACATGCCAATGGTGCCGGAAGCGGTGATCGCCATGCTGGCCTGTGCCCGGCTGGGCGCGATTCATTCTGTCGTGTTCGGGGGTTTTGCCGCCAAGGAACTGGCCACCCGCATCAACGACGCCCAGCCCAAGCTGATCGTGTCGGCCTCCTGCGGGATCGAAGGCAAACGGATAATCGAATACAAACCGCTGCTGGATCAGGCAATTGCCCTGGCCCGGTCGAAGCCGCAGCACTGCATCGTCCTCCAGCGCCGGCAGGCCAGGGCATCGATGGTGGAAGGTCGCGACCTGGACTGGAACGAGTGCCTGTCCGCGGCGCAGCCTGCTGACTGCGTGCCGGTAGCCGCTACTGACCCGCTGTACATCCTGTACACCTCCGGTACCACCGGGGTGCCCAAGGGCGTGGTACGCGACAACGGCGGGCATGCTGTGGCCATCAAATGGTCAATGGGCGCGGTCTACGACGTCCAGCCGGGGGACGTGTACTGGGCCGCGTCGGACATCGGCTGGGTCGTGGGTCACTCCTACATCGTGTACGGTCCGCTGCTCCAGGGCTGTACGACCGTCCTCTACGAGGGCAAACCGGTCGGTACGCCCGACCCCGGTGCCTTTTGGCGCGTGATCGCCGATCACAAGGTCAACGCCCTGTTCACCGCCCCAACGGCGTTCCGGGCCATAAAGCGTGAAGATCCCACCGGCGAGTACATGAAGAAGTACGATCGCTCCAGCCTGCGAACGCTGTTCCTGGCGGGCGAACGCTGCGATCCGGACACTCTGCACTGGGCGCAGGAGCGCCTGGGCGTTCCGGTGATAGACCACTGGTGGCAGACTGAGACGGGCTGGTCCATCGCCGCCAACTGCCTGGGGATCGAGGCGCTGCCCGTTCGGGCGGGCTCCCCCACCAAGGCCGCCCCGGGATACGACGTGCGCATTCTGGACGAAGCAGGACAGCCGCTCCCGGACGGAAAGATCGGCAGCATCGTGGTCAAGCTACCCCTGCCGCCTGCCTGCCTGCCGACGCTCTGGAACAACGATGACGGCTTTCTCGACTCGTATCTGAGGGAGTTCCCTGGCTACTACGCCACGGCGGACGCGGGCTACCGGGACGAAGACGGCTATCTCTACATCATGGCCCGCACAGACGACATCATCAATGTGGCCGGCCACCGCCTGTCCACCGGTGGGATGGAGGAGGTGCTGGCATCCCATGCTGACGTCGCGGAATGCGCCGTGGTCGGTGTGGCCGACCAACTCAAGGGCGAGCTGCCCGTCGGTTTCGTAGTGCTCAAGGCTGGCGTGGATCGACCTCACGACGAGATCATCAGAGAACTGATACAGGCGGTCCGCCAGAAGATTGGACCTGTGGCCGCCTTCAAGCAGGCCGTTGTGGTCGAACGACTTCCCAAGACCCGCTCCGGCAAGACGCTTCGCGGGACGATGAAGAAGATCGCCGACGGGACGGAATACAAGCCCCCCGCCACTATCGACGATCCAGCCATCCTCGACGAGATCGCCGAGGCCCTGAACCACATGCGGTCAACGGCCACCGCAGGCCGAAGTTAGTCACTATTCCCCGCGCTGTCGGCAGGTGGGCGCGGGGCATCAGGCTGCATCCGGCGCTGAACCGACTCAGAGCATCGTTGTCTGCAGATCTTCCGCGGCCGGCCTGGACGAATTGGCCGGCGGCTGCGGCGTTACCTCCTTGGTGGACGGCGCCGGTGCGGTGGATTTCATATTCGTCAAGGGTATGGCGCGGCGTTGGGCGGTTCGAACGGCAACACGCCCGGTGCCCAGCAGCGCCTGGGCTTGCTCGACAAAGCTGGCGTCGATTTCGACGCGGAGGTCCGGGCCGGCACCGACGGTCACTACGTGTCCATCCGCCGTGCCTAGTTCGAGGTACATCGGCCGCGAGCCGGAATGATCCTGGCAGAGCTGGCGGATGCGATCGAGCGTGTCCTCGTTGGCGGCGTGCTCGTCAAGCGAGAGGACGACGTACTCGGCGAAGTGTCGCCAAGCCTGGTCCGCCGGCACCACCTCTCGGATACGCAAGGAGGGCTCTTCACGCCGACGGTCAACCTCGCCGCGGAGGAATACCAAGGCATCCGGCTTGACCATGGATCGCCACTCGTCCAGGCTGTCCGGGAACACTATGGCTTCGGTAGAGCCCTCCAGGTCCTCCAGCGTCACGATGCCCAGCTTGGCGCCCGGGCGACGACCGCCCTTGGCCACCACGGTTCGAAACTGCGAGACCATTCCGCCCAAGACCACTTCGTCCCCGTCCTTGAAAGATCGCAGCCGGGTAGTTGAAGTAGTACTGCAGGCGCTGATGAGTTGCTGACTGGTGGTCAAGGGGTGAGCGGTCACGTAGAAGCCGAGGGCCGCCTTCTCGCGGGCCAGCATCTCGGCCTCACTCCACTCCTCGGTGCTCAGGCGGACGTTTTCGTCTTCGGCGCCACCACCGCCCAGGTCGCCAAACAGGGCCAACTGCCCTTCGCGGCGGTCCTTCTGCACGCGGGCGCCGGCCTGCATGGCCGCATCCAGCACGTCGCTCAGCGCTCTGCGCATGGCGCCGGTCGTGTCGAAGGCGCCGCAGCAGATGAGGGCATCGAGAACCCCGCGGTTTACCGCAGCGAGATCGACCCGCTCGCAGAAGTCGAAGATGTCCTTGAAAGCCCCACTGTCCTCGCGTTCGCGCACTATGGCTTCGACCGCCCTTTCGCCCACCCCCTTGATGGCCGCCAGGCCAAACCGGATAGCCGCCCCGCCTTCCACGGAGGTGTCGACGGTGAAGTCATTGCCCGATGTGTTGACGTCGGGCGGCAGCACGGTGATGCCCATCCGTCGGCACTCCTCGAAGTACTCCATGATCTTCTCGGAGCTGCCCATTTCAAAGGTCATCAAAGCGGCCATGAACTCGACCGGGTGATAGACCTTCATGTAGGCCGTCTGGAAGGCCACTATGGCGTAGCCGGTGGAGTGGGCCTTGTTGAACGCGTATCCACCGAACTCGAGAATGTCGTCGAAAATCTGCGTGGCAGTGTCGCGCTTGACGCCGTTGGCTGCCGCGCCCTCCAGGAAGGGCTCGCGCTCGGCGTCGATCATATGGGTCTTCTTCTTGCTGATCGCCTTGGCCAGCCGGAACGCGCGCTTGAGCTCGATTCCGCCCAACCGGTTGACCAGCCGGGAGACCTGCTCCTGGTAGACCATGATTCCGAAGGTCTCGTTGAGCACTTCGGTCATCACCGGGTGTGGCGTGGTCCAACTCTCTCCGTGCTTGCGGCTGACATAGGTGTCAATGTACTTCATCGGCCCGGGCCGATAGAGCGCGTTGGCCGCAATGAGATCCTCGATGCGGTTGGGCCGCATTCGCATGATCACGTCGCGCATGCCGCCTGACTCGAACTGGAAGATGCCCTTGGTCTCGCCCCGAACGAACAACTGGTAGACCTTCTGGTCGGACAGGTCCAGCGCTTCGAGGTCGAGGTCGAGTCCCTCAGTCTGCTTGACGAGTTGCCGGGCACGTTCGAGCGTAGTCAGTGTTCGCAGACCCAGGAAATCCATCTTGAGCAGCCCCACCCGCTCGACGATGGTCCCGTCGTACTGGGTGCAGACCTGGTCTTCGGCCGGCGGTTTGTAGAGCGGGACGAAATTCTCCAGCGGGCGATCCGCCACTACCACGCCTGCCGCGTGGACGCCGGCATTGCGGGCCAGTCCTTCGATCCGGCGGGCGATGTCTATCACCCGGCGGACGTCGGGATCGCCGTCGTAGCGG
>JANQGB010001238.1 GCA_028277545.1 Phycisphaerae bacterium
AGGCCATGGATCACCACCTGGGCCATCGCCTCGCCCATCCGCCACGTCAGCGGCGACACTACCTGCCGAAGCCCGCTAACACCGCAGGCCACCGCCACCGTGAACCGCCCTGTCGCCAACGTGATCGCCGGCGTACCAGGCAACAGGGTATATACCCTACCCCGGGGCCAGTAACGAGCTGCCCTGTAACCGCCGGATGCCGCACTGGCGCCGAATGAGCGGGCGTCAACACCGGTCCCGCTCCCGAACGGTCGTCCCGCCAAGAGAGCGCCCGGCCCGGGCCTCACGTGGTGGAACGCCGATTGCCTAGGTAGTTGATTAGACGCGAATCGATGTGGCACGCGCAGCCTCGACACCCCCTAGTCGCTGGCCAGTAACGGTCTAGCCAGCATTCCCCGTACTTCGCGGCACCAGTAGGAATGTCGATAATGAGAAGAGTTCTCCCCATTCTGGTAATTCTCGGGTGCCTGATTGGGTGGCACGTTCCCCAGGCCGCCGCCCAGCAGGCGGAAATCACCAGCTGCTCAGACTGCCACGCCCGCGAGCAGGATGCGCCGCGAGACGTGCACCCAAGCGCAGTTTTGGCCGACTCGATCCACGCCGACCTGGACTGCACAGACTGCCACGCCTCAATCGACATGGGCGACGTGGATCCGTCAGACCCGAAGCCACACGGCGACTCCGTTGAACCGGTCAACTGCGGCGACTGTCACGAGGAGGCCGCTGAGGAATATGAGAAGCACGGCCGTTTTCAACTCGGCCGGGATCCTGACCTACCCGCGTGCTGGGACTGTCACGGCGGCCACGACGTCGCAGCGGTGGACGATACGCGCTCGCGAGTGCATCCCATCCACCTGCCCGAAACATGCCGGTCCTGCCACACGGACGTTGATCTGGTCAAGAAGCACGATGTGCTGCGGGACGCTCCGATCAGACTATATGAGAGCAGCGTTCACGGCCGGGCCAGCAAGAAAGGCCTGTACGTCTCCGCCACCTGCAACGACTGTCACTCCTCGACGAACGCCGAGGGCAAGCGGACGGCTCACCGCATACTGAGCGCCGGAGACGCGGAGTCCACCATCTACCACTTCAACATTCCCGATACCTGCGGACAGTGCCACCCCAACATCACCCGAGATTATTGGGACGGAATTCACGGCAGATTCGTGAAACAAGGGCAGGTTGACTCGCCGGTCTGCACGCACTGCCATGGCGAGCACGGCATTATCCGGGCCAACGATCCCCGCTCACCAGTCAGCCCGCCGCGTGTGGCCGAGGCCACCTGCGCCCCCTGCCACGAGTCCGAGGTACTCAACGAGAAGTACGGCATCCCCGCCGGCAGGCTTCGCTCGTACGTCGACAGCTATCATGGCCTCAAGAGCAAAGCAGGTGACGTCCGAGTGGCCAATTGCGCGTCGTGCCACGGGGCCCACCGCATTCTGCCCCACACGGACCCGACCTCCTCCATCCACCCTGACAACCTGAGGGAAACCTGCGGCGAATGCCATCCGGGCATCTCCACCGAACTGGCCAGCACCCCCATTCACGAGACCGCCACCGGCATCAACACCGGCTGGCCGGCCTTCTTCCGCGTGTTGTACCTGTGGCTGATCGGAGTCACCATCGGCCTGATGGTTCTCCACAATGCCGCCGAGGTCATTCGACACGTGAAGAACATGCGCAAGAAGCCGTACGTGATTCGCATGACCCCGAACGAGACTTTCCAGCACTTCCTGCTGGCCATCTCGTTCACCGTGCTGGTCATCTCCGGATTCTCGTTGCGATTCTCGGAGGCGTTCTGGGTGCGGGCTATTTTTGGCTGGGGTGACGGGGCCGGCTTCGTCTACCGCGGGCACGTGCATCGGATCGCGGCCGCACTCTTCATGATTTGCGCTGTGTGGCACATCATTTCCCTCTTTGGGCAACGCGGCAGACGCGCCCTGCGTGACATGCTGCCCGGCATCCGTGACATTATCGATGTCAAGAACAACGCCCTCTTCTTCCTGGGCCTCCGGGACGAACGCCCGCGTTTTGGCCGCTTCAGCTACGCCGAGAAGGCTGAGTACTGGGCGCTGGTATGGGGCGGCATCGTCATGACCATAACCGGCCTGTTGTTGTGGTTCGACAACTACTTTGTCACCAAGTGGCACTTGCCCAAGGGCATCCTGGACGTGATGCTGGTGATCCACTACTACGAGGCCTGGCTCGCCACCCTGGCCATCGTTGTGTGGCACGGATACGGCGTGGTCTATAGCCCGCACGTGTACCCCATGAACCCCGCCTGGATCAACGGGGCCATGCCTCGGGAGATGTACGTCCACGAACACCCCGAAGGCCCCAAGCTCAAGGCCCGCGTGCAGAGGGTCTTCGACGAGGCCGAAGAGAACGAGGTCGACGAGCACCAGTCGGGTGCGACCGACCCGGCACCGCCACGAGAGGACTAGGCCTGGCATGTACAGCGAGCAGCACTGCGCCTACCGGGCGACCGACGTTGGCGAGGCTGATCTCGTGGTCGCATGGCTGCAACGGCACGGAATCGCCGCTCGGGTGAAGGATCGCTTCGCGGCCACCAACTTCGAGGTGCCGGGGATCGCAGCGCCGGCCGGCATCGAGGTCTGCGTCATCGACTCCGGCGACGTCGATAGAGCCCGGGAGTTGCTGCGTGATCACTTCGACGCTCGCCGGCGCGCAGAGCGGTCTGCAGCTTCGGGGATGACGCTAAACGCCACCTGCGAGGAGTGTGGAAAGACGTCGCCCTTCCCCGCCGTACAGATGGGCAGCGTGCAGACCTGTCCTCACTGTAGTGCGTACCTGGACCTGCCCGAGGAAGACGCCGGCTGCTAGATTTGTGCCCAAAACCACCGGATCGTCACGAACCACGAACTTCAGTTCGCCCGTACGCCCAACCGTCGACGCCGCAGCCTATACGCGTCGATAGTGAACGCCGGCAACTCTGAGGCGCTACACCAGGGACAGCCGCGAGAGCCGTATCGCCAAGCGGAATCTCAGGAGTTTCCAGCCGCTCGCCCCCCGACCTGGTGCGCTTCGGCCACGAAAAAGATGGCGTCGACCTGCCGCCCGATAATGCCGCTGGCTGGTCGGCCGTTCTGGAGAAAGTGGAGCGGACGATCGAGGAATGCCTCTCTGACGTCGCCGGTATTCAGCGGCAGCAGAAGAGCATCGCCCGCTTTGGCCAACAGGTGCTCCAGCACGTAGGGATTGCTGGCCACATACTCTTCCACGATCCTGTCCCCGGTCAGCCTTCCATGCCGGCCGTGATCGAAGAGCATCCAGACACCGAAGACTTCGCCAGGCAACTTCTGCGCCACGTGGCTGCCCACGGAAAGCCACTTCGTCTTTCCTCCCCAGGTGATCCGTCCACTTCGCAGTGAGTAGCTGTTCTTGCTGAGGTGGAGATTGTGACCCATGAGGATGATCTTCGCGTCGCCGGGCAGGTCGCTGAGCACTTCGTCCATGTGGCGACACATCCGCTCCTCGCGCTGGCGCAATCCCGCCAGGCCTCGCGGGGAACCCAGCCCTTCGGTGGCCGAGTCCAGGAACTCCAGGCCGTCGGTCAGGCAGCGCACCGTACGCCACAGTTCCTCGGCCGCGACCTCTCCCAGGGCCACCCGTACTGCGGCTTGATTGCGCTGCAAGAAGCTCAACACGCCCTGCAGACGCTCTATCTCCTCGACGGGCGATTCGCCATCCACCAGCGCCATGCGCCGCAGAATCTCCTGCACCAGCGGCTGTGAACGGTGCGCCGCAAGCAGCTCCTCCGCATCGACGTACCCGCCGCCCGCGCGCGTGTCCACGTCGAATCCGAACCAGCGCAGGCGTTGCTCGCCCGGCGGAAGTGCCTCATTAAGAGACCGCAATTGTTGCAGAAACCAGCGCCGTTCGCCCCAGGCCCGCTCCCAGAACTCGCGGTTCTCATGGCCCACCAGCCCCCGCAACGTCCATCTACGATCCTGGTCGCGGTCTCCCTGGTAGCCGAAGGCGGCCACACGATCCAGGTACTTCATATCGCCGGTCTGCAGGTACCGGTCCAGACGCTTACTGTCGGAACGCCCCATCTCCATGCCGATGTGCCGCCAGCCCTTTTCGACGAGATAGCGGATGAAGATCAATCGGTAGTCGAATTTCTCGCGGATGTAATGGTCTGGCTCTCCGAGATAGACGACCCGCTTGCCCTCCAGTTCCTTGTCCAGGACTGACAGCTTGGCGAGATCAACGGTGCGCCAATCCAGGGTGTCGAACAGAACGGCGTTCTCGTGCACCCACCGGGCGAATTCCGTACCGGACACGCGGGCGACGTCCGGCCTGGCCTGTACCGCCACCG
>JANQGB010001304.1 GCA_028277545.1 Phycisphaerae bacterium
GCCGACTAGGTTCGGTTGGCCGAACAGTATAACGTTCGCTGAATCCCTCCCGGCCGCTCCGCCTTCCTGGCGGGGCGGCCGGTCTCGTTGTCCGCGATATCCCGGAGCGTCTCATCTTGACGACAGGCAGTGTCACATGGTGGAGTAGTAGCGTTCAGGAGTGGCAGGATGCGCTCTGCGCGCCAAACCCAGGCGAGAATACCTGCGACCACAAGGTCCGCACAGCGGAACCTATTGGGCTGACTGACACTCGATCCTCAGCCGCCATCGCCGGAGAGTACCTGCCGTAAGACCGGCTTGTAGCAGACTGCCATGCGGTAGAAGCCGAGGTCGGTGGGGTGAACTCCGTCCACGGTGCCGTTCTCTGCGCCGGACAGTTGCTGCTCGCCGGGCAGGTAGTGAAGCTTGGCTACCTTGCCGGCCTTCAGTTCGGCGTAGACTTGGCGCAGGGCCTCGTTGCCCTCGTTGTGCAGCGGCTTGAGGGGGCTCTCCACCAGCAGGATTGGTGTGTCGGGTCTGGCCTTTCGCAGCATGCCGACGAACGGTACCACCCGCTGGCGCACCATCTCCGTGGTCATATTGGGCAGGCACTCGAGGACGAACAGGGCGGGATCGAGCTCACCGATCAGGTCGGCGAGTTGCGGTTCCATCTTACCGGAACCGGAGAAGCCCAGGTTGATGACTTCGCGATCCAGCCAGCGGCCCAGAATGGCAGGATGACACATGCCGGCACGAGAGGCGCACCCGCCCTGGGTAATCGAGGTTCCGTAGAAGACGATCGGCTTGGCAGGCCGCGGTGGGGCGGGCTTGATGTTTGCCATTGGCTCGATGCCGATCTGCAGGTTGGTCACGTCGTTGTACAAGGGCAAATACAGCAGGTACTCGGTCGGCTCAGCCGGCAGGTTCCGGGCTACCGTCGCGGTTGTCGTGGACGTTTGCGGCCGCCCGACGCCGCAGAACCGCCACTCGTCTCCGGTGCGTCGATAGAGGTCCAGGCCGCTGTTTCCAGTGGCGGCCATGTGGTTCATCGCTCCACCGCCATCCCAGGTGGCGCCGATCCGCGTCGAATCGGTTACGAACCGCACGCACAAGCCGGCGGTGTGCTTACTGAGATCCCAAACCATGCTGGGGACGCTGCTTTTCGCCCGGCCGGGCAAACGACGGTAGGCACCTTCGGTGTCCGCCCACCCTCTGCCTTCGATCGACAGGTCGCGGGCATCACGCCACTGCCACTGATCCGGGTCCTGATCGGAGGTCGCCTCTGGCAGGGGGGCGCAGGCCGGCAGGTTAAGCTGCATCCAGTCCAGCAGCACGTCCGCGATTCGGCGGGCGTCTTTTCCAGCACGATTGGTGAAGATCACCAGCGTCAAACGCTGGTCCGGAACGCGGCGAACGGCATGGTTGAAGCCGCTGGTACCGCCGTCGTGATGGCAGACCAACCATGGGCCGCGTTGCTCAATGCGCCAGCCGAATCCGTATCCCGTGGATGTTCCATCTGTCAGGCTGCCCGGCGTGAATACTCCATCCAGTCCTGCCCGGCTGACCAGCGTCGTGTCGTACAGCGACGCGTCCCATTTGAGGTAGTCAATCACCGAGGTGTAGATGCCGCCGTCGCCCAACACCGCGCTGGTCAGGCTCTGGTCGGCGTCGATGAAGCCGTCTCCGGCTTGCTGATAGCCGTAGGCGCGGCTGCTCACCTCAGAGACGCTCTTCTCGTAGGCGACCGTCGCGCTCATGCCCAGCGGTTTGAAGATGTTGTCCGTCAGGAACGTGGCGAAGTCGGTGCCCGAGACCTTCTCGACGATGAGAGCCAGCAGTGCATAGCCGGTGTTGCTGTAACGATATTGCGTGCCGGGTGTGAAGTAGGTGCCGTGTTGTTTCGCAAGCAGGGCCAGCACGTCACTATCTCTGAGTTGAGCGGTTTGACCTTCGGGGATTACCTCTTCGTAGGCAACCAGTCCGGAGGTGTGCCCTATCAGGTGGCGCACGGTGATGCGCTTGCCGATCTCGGGAAAGTCGGGAAATAACTTGCTAATCGGGTCGTCATAGCTGAGCAGGCCGCGCTCCTTCAGCATCACGATGCACAGGGCGGTGAACTGCTTGGTGACTGAGGCGATGCGATAGTTGGTGTGAGAGTTGGCCGGCGTCTTGTCCTC
>JANQGB010001306.1 GCA_028277545.1 Phycisphaerae bacterium
CCGGCTTGTACTCCTGGGGCAGGGCCTGGGCCAGCACGGGGATGCCGATGTCCGCCAGGAGCCCGCAGATGAAAACCTCCTCGGCCTGCCGCGGGGCAACCGTGTTGGCGAAGCGGGCGGCCAGCACCGCGGTGGCCAGGGAGCGCCGCCAGAAGTAGCTGGCGTCCAGGCCGGGGATCGGAGTGTTGCCGATGGACTCGACCAGGTATCGCCCCAGCACGAGCGAGCGGGTCCGCTTGGGGCCGAGCATGGTGAGGGCCTGGCGCAGCGACGTGATCTTACGAGCCACCCCGAACAGCGCGGAGTTGGTCAGCCGCAGAATCTCGCTGACCGTGCCCGGGTCAGACGAGAGGACCGTGGCCAGGTCTTCGTAGTCGAAGTTGGGGTCCTGGATCACCTCCAGGAACCGCGTAACCACCTGCGGCACCGAGGGCACCGCCGCCGATCGTTTGATAGCTTCGAGCACTTGGGTGTTCATACCAACCTCTCCCAGACCACAAGCCCGGTGCCCCTGCCGCACGGTGGCTCGGCAGGATGCACCTTCGTTTTTTTCATCGGCCGGCCGGCCGCGGAGGTGCAGGTCGCCCGGCGGAATCAGGCCCGTAGGGGCCAGTTGGGCGGTTTCGGGGCGCCGGAACGGTCATCAAGATGAACGCGACCTGCCCCACGCGGGCGGCCAGATGTAACCGGAATCCTGGTGCACAGGCACAGCGAGGCGGGGCCGGCATCGGTCGGGGCGCCTCGATATGCCGGCGACCCTGGCCACGTTGGGGAGACCGGGCGGGGTGACGGTGGGGTGCATCTTGGTGAGGATTGGGGAGTGAGAGGGTAATCCCATGAAAGGCTGCCTGCTATGCAGCAGTTCCTCAGGGGTAGGGTGCATCTTGATGCACCGTTTTCGTGGCATCTCGATGTGCCGCGGCCAGCGATGCACCGTCAAGGGCCTTGCTGATCAGCCCGCCGTTCTCCTACCATGCGAACCCATGCCAACGTACCGACGCTGGAGACTTGACGGCGCGGTCTATTTCTTCACTCTGGTGACCAATCGCCGGCGACGGTGGTTTGACGAGCCGGATTGTCGGCAGTGGCTCGGCCAGGCGTTTCGCCACGCCCGACGTCGTTTGCCGTTCAGGGTTCACGCCGTTGTTCTCCTGCCCGACCACCTCCACGTTCTAATACAGCCTGCAGAGGACGTTGACTACTCGGCCCTTTGGCGGCTGGTCAAGACGAACTTCACGCGCCGGCTACTGCCCACGCTGGCTGGCTCGGACCGGGCGCGCCGTGGCCGCAGACCCGGCGAGCGCGCCGTCTGGCAGCGTCGTTTCTTCGAACACACCATCCGTGACGACAACGACTGGCAACGCCACGCCGACTACATTCACTTCAACCCCGTCAAGCACGGATACGTGGACGATCCGCGAAGTTGGCGCTGGTCAAGTATCCACAGGTTCATACGGAACGGATGGCTGGATTCTGCCTGGCCGGGCTCCTCTCCGCCTGATCTGCCCGACGGCTGGGAATGATTCCTGCGCTCGTGGGTGCGTTGCCTTGTGCGGTGGCGCTGCTCGCTTTGAAGGTGCATCAAGATGCACCCTACTGCGCTGTGCCCCGTTGGGGCACGTGAGTTCAAGGTATGTACGTTCCGTCCACGAGTTGCGCTGCGCTCCACTCGTGGCTATGCGCCTGCGCCCCTGCGGGGCTGATCTTCCAGAGGGCTGGGAGTACTCCCTGCACTCGTCGGTGCGTTGCTTTGGGCGGCGGCGCTGTTTGCTAAAAAGGTGCATCAAGATGCACCCTACGGCGCTGTCCACGAGTTGCGCTGCGCTCCACTCGTGGCTATGCGCCTGCGCCCCTACGGGCCTGCGGAGTTGCTCTTCTGTGCCCCGTTGGGGCACGTGAGGTCAAGGTATGTACGTTCTGTCCACGAGTTGCGCTGCGCTGCACTCGTGGCTATGCGCCTGTGCCCCTGCGGGGCTGATCTTCCAGAGGGCTGGGAGTAGTCCCTGCGCTCGTCGGTGCGCTGCCTTAGGCGGCGGCGCTGTTTGCTAAAAAGGTGCATCAAGATGCACCCTACTGCGCTGTGCCCCGTTGGGGCACGTGAGTTCACGGTATGTACGTGCTGGCCACGAGTTGCGCTGCGCTCCGCTCGTGGCTATGCGCCTGCGCCCCTACGGGGCTGAGCGACGGGGCTTGGTCGGTGTATCAGGATGCACCGTACGGGGCCATGCGACGGGGCCATGCGATGTGGCCATGCGGTGCGCCAGGATGCACATCACGGGGCGGCTAGTTCTATGGTGTGGTTTCTGGTGCCGTTGACTTCGCGGAGGCCCAGGCGGACCATTCGGCCGGCCAGCTTGTTGGCCGTGTCGAAGCGGTACTCGGAGGTGAGAGTCTCGCCCGGTGGGAGAGCGGGGACCACCCGGAACTGGCGACTTCGGCCGGGGACCGTGGCGAAGCTGCGGAAGCTGAGGGGCCTCGCTGACCGGTTGGTGACACCGTGACGGAGGACCAGGCGACCGCCTTCGATGAAGGCCAGGGCCCAGACGTCGACGTCCTCGATACCCAGTTCAAGAATCAGCGGCAGTTCCAGGTGGTAGCGCGGCTCCGACTCGAAATCGACCTGGGCCACGATCTGCTTGGGCCCGGCCGGCTCGTTGTGCCCGTAACGCAGCTCGATCGGTTGCGCGAACGAGGAGTTGGGACTTAGCTGGAACGCGAAACGGCTGGGTCGGACTTCCCAGTTATCCGGGGCCTGCAGGGTCACCCGGCCGGCCAGGAGCCGGTCTCCGGTGTTGTTCAGCTCCAGCAGGTGCGTCTGCGGCAGCAGGCTGAGTTCGGAACGGTCGGGCGTGATTCGGGCGCCGGCCGCGAACTCCACCAGCCACCGCTCCATGCCGTCGATGAAGACCGGCTGCTGGTAGAGGCGGACCTTGCGGCGGCCCTCGTCGGAGTTGGCCAGCGGCGTGCTGCGCCCCCAGAGGTCGATCTGGCGGCGGGCGGCTCCGACCTGGAAGTCGTACACATTGCCCTCGGGCGGCGCGGCCGGATCCCACAGCGCCAGGACTGTGCTGTCCACATCGTGAAAGGCCAGGGCGACTACGCCGGGCTCCAGCTCGACCACCGGACCGGGCAACAGGTCGCGCAGCAGGTCCACGATCGTGCGGTAGACCAGCAGATCCTCGGTCGGCTCGGTCACCCGTCCGGTGACTGCGTACCTGGTGTGCCAGAGCTGTGGCAGGTAGATGGTATCTATGCCCGCGTGGCGGGAGCGGATGATGTCCTTGGCCAGGTTCGCCAGCCGCGGCAGACGAGCGTGACCTCTCGTTGGGGGGAGCTCTATGTGGGCCGACAAGCGCTCGTAGTGCAACTCGCGGTACGGTTGGAGGTAGTCCTCGATCCAGTCGTCGTGGACGTCGCGGTTGATGAGGACGGTGATCTCCTCGGCCGGCAGTGCCTCGTCGGCGGACAAGGCCACATCGCCCGGTATGGTCAGAGACACGGTCGTAATCAGGGGTGTCATCTGCTCGCGAACCTGGCGCAGGACCTTGTTCGCCAGCGGGTCCAGGGCGACGCTGCGGTCCCCGTCCGAGCCGATCTGCCAACTGCGAAACACGCTGGCATAGGCGGCGGCTACCGGGGCCAGGTGCGGCCGCCAGCCTTCCGGATCGTCGGCCAGGATTTCGAGCAGTGAGCGGGCGTATTTGCCCGCGCTCTGGACCAGCCCGGCAGGCGGCGTTTCGAGCACGCCGGTCAGCGTGACGCGCGATTTCACGAGTTCGTGCAGCAGGGCATCGTATAGCTGAGCGCCTCCGGCGGGCGAACCGCTGGAGTGTGCTCCGGACCAGACGGGGATCTTGACGGCTCCCACCGCCAGGGCCGAGAGGTAGGCCTGCTCGTCCTGCGGCCCGGCCCGGTGGTCCGCGTGGAGGGTGATGCCAAAGGGACGGGCCACACCGACGTTGCGGTTCTGGGCGGCGGCGAGTTGGGCGAAGCGCAGTTGTCGTGTTACGACGGTTTCCCCGCCGGTCTGAATTCGGAGCACGGCGTCGTACAGGCCGGGAGGCAGGTCGCTGAGGCGGAACACGGCCGGGCGCGTGGTTCGCTGGGTCTGTACGGGAACGTCGGCCTGATGAACCAGCGAGCCGTCAATGGACCTGATGGTCAGCGATGATGACAGGGCGGTGGCATCGTTGTCCGCCACCGTCGCGTGCAGGATCGGGCTGTGCGGTGCGGTAAAAATGTTTCCCGGCGCGGGCGTGGAGAGAACGGCGCTGGGCATGCGGTAGATGGTGATGTCGTCGAACCAGGCGCCGGCCTCTATGTCGTGGTCTTCAATGTGTCGGTAGGGGCGGGCGGTCTGGTCCCATATCCGGGGCTGCACCACCCAGGCGGTCAGGCCGATGGTCCGCGTCTGCCGCGGCCCGGGAGGAAGATGCAGCCTGACCCGGTGCCACTGGGTGTCGGCCGGGTCTCCACCGATCAGCGTGCCGAAGACCTGGGTGCCGGCGATGGGCAGGCCCTGGCGGTCAAGGTAGTAGGCGCACAGGGTCGCCCGAGCGCTGGCCAGCCGATCCGCCCTGATCCAGCCGATTACCAGGTACTCGCTGTTGGGCCGGACGGTCGTGGCCGGCCCGCGGTACCAGTAGGCCACGTTACGCCCGTCGGCAGCCAGCCGGAATGCAGGCGACGCCTCCCTGCCGACAGCGTCGTCGACCTCGCCGACGGTGAAGCCGGGGAAGTCAGGCCGCTCGACCTTCTCCCAGTGCATGGGTACGGGGTCGAAGTTGCCCTGGGGACGCTCGTCGAAATCGAACCTGTGCACCACGCGGCGCATGTGTGGCGGAATGTCCTCCGCTGTGCTACTGGGAACTTTGCAGGCCAGCGTAGCCGCCAGAAGGGCAGCGAACACGCCCAGCCTGGTGTGGCGAGGCTGGCGGCGCGGACCTGGCGGGCGGATTGGCTGCTGTCGCCTGGACATCCGTGTTTTCATCGGCGTATTAAGGACGCCCATCAAGCGCGGCGGCGATTGTCGCAGGTCCGGTAAACCTCTAGGATGGGGGGTGTAATGGGCAGTCTATTCGACACGCGACGATACCTGACAGACTTCGAGACGCCCAGGGTGGGCCACCTGTTCACCGATGTTCTGGTCGTGGGCACTGGCATTGCCGGCGCCCGGGCAGCTATAGCGGCGGCCGAGCACGGCGACGTGATCGTCATTACCAAGGCGGGGGTGGACGAGTCCAACAGCAGTTGGGCCCAGGGGGGCATCGCGGTTGCCGCCGGGCCGGACGACTCGGTGCAGAAGCACGTTGATGACACGCTTCGCGTGGGGTGCGGACTGGCGGCGCCGGCCGCGGTGGAGCAGATGGTTCGGTCCGGTCCCTCGCGCGTCCAGGAGTTGGTGTCCTACGGGGCCGAGTTCGACCAGGTCAGCGGATCTCCCGCGCGCACTCGTGAGGGCGGGCACTCGGTGTATCGCGTGCTGCACGCTGACGGGGATTCGACAGGCCGGGAACTGGTTCGGGCCCTGTTGTACAAACTCCAGACCTTCGATCGCATACGCCTGTTCGAGCAGTGCTTCCTGATCGACCTGCTGACAGTTGACGGGCGCTGCGTCGGCGCGGTCACCTATCACCATCGGCATGGCCACCAGTTGATCTGGGCCCGGCAGACCATTCTGGCCAACGGTGGCTGCGGGCAGATCTACCGCGAGACGACCAACTCGATGGTGGCCACCGGGGACGGCCTGGCGGCCGCCTACCGGGCGGGAGCCCTGCTCGCCGATCTGGAAATGGTGCAGTTCCATCCGACCACGCTGTACATCGCCGGTTCCAGCCGGGCCCTGATCTCCGAGGCGGTGCGGGGTGAAGGGGCCTACCTGGTCAACCACGACGGCGAGAGGT
>JANQGB010001313.1 GCA_028277545.1 Phycisphaerae bacterium
CTGATCAGGGACCCGAAACATGCAACGCTATCCAGGTAAGAAGGCGCTTGTCGTCGATGACGAGTCCAGCACCAGGCTTCTGCTGAAAGAGGCCTTGGAGGAACTCGGCATCCAGGTGACTGAGGCTGTGGACGGGGCGGACGCGATCCACAAGTCGCTGGAAACGCAGTTTGATCTGGCCACGATGGACATATTGATGCCCAACGTCAACGGCCTGGACGCTATCCGGGCAATGCGAACTGTTGATCCGGGCTATCGAATCGTCGTCATAAGCTCATGCCGGGACGACGAGCACCGGCGGGCGGTCCGCGACCTTGACGTGCCTCACTACATCCACAAGCCGGTTCGCCTGGCCGAACTGTACGCGGCGGTGCGAGACGAACTGAGTGGGGCAGAGATCCCCTGCTCAGCCTCGTCGCCAGGGGACGAGTAATGTCGCTCGCAAACCAGCCGGCAGGTGCGGAAGATCGAGCGAGGCGCTCGTGGCGACCAATGGCCTGGACGCTGCTCAAGGTGGCGGCCGTCCTGTTCGTCGCTGAGTTACTGATCATGCTGGCTCTGCCGGCCTTGCGCTTACAGGGTCTCTGGGAGAGCGCTGCCAACAGCCTGCTGCTATCCCTGCTGGCCTTGCCAGCCTTCTACTACCTGGGGTTGGCCCCACAGAGAACGGGTGCCACGCCCCCTCCTGCAGGGGGAGGCCTGCGCCTGTTTCGCTACTTCGCCCTGGTCTCGGTAGTAGCCGGTTGCGCGTTCCTGGCGATTGCGGGCCTGGGCTTGCGTGACCTGTTGAGGGGTCACGTGATCGCCGAAGCTGAAGACGACGCCGCCAGCGTCAGTGCGGCCCTGCGCGATTCTGAGCTGCGGAATTTCATTCGCAGGAATGCCGGTGGTCGTGCCGACCTGGTCATCGGTCGGGAGGACGTTCATGAACTGGACAGCAGGCTGCGTGTGTTCCTGGCCCCGTTCGAAATAGTCAAAGTCAAGGTCTACGACCGTGGCGCCACCATAGTCTACTGCACAGACCCGAGCCTCATCGGCCGAGTGGATGACGACAATTCCCGCCTGCGGCAGGCGCTGAGCGGATCTGTTGTGTCCTGCCTCAAGAGGAAGGACTCGATACAGGACCTGGCTGACGAGAAGCGGCTGGACGTCGACGTGGTCGAGACCTACGTTCCGCTGGCGCTGGCGGACGGGCAGGTTATCGGCAGCTGCGAGGTGTACAGGGACGTCACTCCATGCCTCCAAGACGCACAGGCTATGCTGACGCGCTCGATGGGCGTACTGGCGTTCTCGCTGCTGGTGGTGTTCGGCGTATTCTCGGCGCTGATGCACCGGGCCGCCCGGGTAGCCCAGGCCCGCACTCGAGACCTGCAGGCCGAAATCGCAGAACGCCGGCGAGCGGAGAAAGAGCTGCAGGAGAGTGAAGAGCGGCTCCAGACGATGTTCAACGCGGTTCAGGCCGGCATTCTGCTGATCGACGCTGAGAGCCACGAGATTATCGACGCCAATCCGGCCGGGCTCCGGATGATAGGCCGGCCTCGCGACCAGGTTCTGGGGCACATCTGTCACGATTTCCTCTGTCCCGCCCAGCGGGGCGCTTGTCCTGTGACCGACCTTGGCAAGGACGTTGACTGCGCGGAGCGAATTCTGCGCGCGGCGGACGGCCGCGATCTGCCTGTGCTCAAGACTGTCACACCGATGACGCTTGGAGGTCGCCGCTACTTGCTCGAGAGCTTCGTCGACATCAGCGATCGGAAGCAGGCTGAAGACGAACTGAGGGTCTCTAACGAGCGTTTCCGCTCCGTCATGGACAGCCTGGAAGCGCTGGTCTACGTGGCGGACATGGAGACCTACGAGATTCTCTACGTGAACCGCTACGGACGGGACATGTGGGGAGACATCACCGGCAAAATCTGCTGGCAATCACTGCAGAGCGGCCAGACCGGCCCCTGCGACTTCTGTACCAATGCCCACCTGCTGGACGCCGACGGGCATCCAACGGGCGCCTACGTGTGGGAGTTCCAAAACACCGTCAACCAGCGCTGGTGCGAGTGCCGCGACCAGGCGATTCGCTGGACCGACGGTCGCCTGGTGCGTCTGGAGATCGCCAGCGACATCACTGGCCGCAAGAAGGCTGAACAGAAGGTCGTCGAGCAGAATGAGTTCCTTAACAACGTGCTGGAGTCGCTAACACACCCCTTCTGCGTAATCGACGCCAACGATCACACCATCAAGGTGGCCAATTCGGCAGCGTCCCACGGCCGGCCCCTCGATAACGTCAAGTGCCACCAACTCACCCACCGTACAGAGACTCCCTGTGCTGATGACGAGAATCCCTGTCCGGTGGAGGTGATCAAAAGGGAACGCCGGCCCGTAACCGTCGAGCACATTCATTACGACGCGGATGGCGAACCGCGGGAGGTGGAGGTCCACGGCTACCCGGTCTTCGATTCCGAGAACAACGTCACGGAGATTATCGAATACAGCCTGGACATCACCGATCGCAAGCGAGCCGAGAAGCAGCTGCGCGAGAGCAACCGGATTATGCGCGAGGCGCTTAGCCGGGAGAAGAGGACTTCCATGGAGTTGGAGGCGGCCATGGAGCAACTGGAGGCCGCCACGAGGGAAGCCCAGGCCGCCACCGAAGCCAAGACCCGCTTCCTGGCCAACATGAGCCACGAGATTCGAACTCCGATGAACGGTGTTCTGGTGGCAACGGAGCTGGCCCTGGACACGGAGTTGAGCGCCGAGCAGCGCCAGTTCCTGGACATCGTCAGGAACTCGGGCGAGTCACTGCTGGGCGTGGTCAACGACATTCTTGATGTATCCAAGATCGAAGCCGGCAAGCTTGAGCTGGAATCTGTGGACTTCAGTCTACGAGACTGTCTCAGTGACATCATCAGGGCGCACTCGCTCAAGGCCAACGAGAAGGGCCTTACCATAGCCAGCCACGTCCGCTCCGAGGTTCCAGACGACCTGGTGGGTGACGACGGTCGCCTGCGGCAGGTGGTGGTCAACCTGGTCGGTAACGCCATCAAGTTCACCGACGACGGGGAGGTCGTGCTCCGGGCCGAAGCTGAATCGACAGACGACCGGGAGGTGCGTTTGCACATAGCGGTCAGCGATACGGGGATCGGTGTTCCGCCTGACAAGCAGCGCGCCATCTTCAGAGCCTTCGAGCAGGCCGACAACTCCACCACCCGCCACTACGGCGGCACCGGGCTGGGTCTGACCATCACCTCGCGGCTGGTTGAACTGATGGGCGGGCGGATCTGGCTGGAGAGTGAGCCCGGCCAGGGCAGCACCTTCCACTTCACCGCCAGGTTCCGGCGTCAGTCGGAAGACAGTCCGGCACGTCGCACCGCAGCGCCGGGCAGCCTGGAGGGAATGGCCGTTCTAGTGGTCGATGAGAACGCCACCCGCCGGTCCATCGTCGAGGAGATGGTCTCCAACTGGGGCATGAAGCCAACGCCGGCGGACTGCGGGCAGCAGTCCCTCGATGTTCTGCACCGGGCGCACGCGGCGGGCGCCGCCTTCCCGCTCACTCTCCTGGATGGCCAGTTGCCGGACATGGACAGTTGTGCGCTGGCCGCGCAGATCAAGGGTGATCCCGCGCTGGCTGAGACCGTGATCATAATGGCCTCGCCCGCCGGGCAGCAAACGCCCACCGATTGCCGAGGCGAAGGCGGAGTTGCCGCGGATCTGATTCGCCCGCTGAAGCAGTCGGAGTTGCTGGACACCATCGTGTCCATATTCGGGGTATCGGCGGCGCCGGGCCAGCCGTCCATCGCGACCGCGCAGGCTCCGGCCCGCCCCGACCAGCGATCCCTGCATATCCTGCTCGCTGAAGACAACAGCATCAACCAGGAGGTGGCCGTCTCCGTTCTCGAACTGCAAGGGCATTCGGTCGAGGTAGCCGACGACGGAAGAGAAGCGGTCGACAAGCTCGCGCAGGCGGGCCCGCGCGGCTTTGACGCGGTGTTGATGGACGTCCAGATGCCGGTGATGAGTGGCTTTGAGGCCACCGCCGCTATCCGCGACGCGGAGAAGGACACCGCCCGGCACACGCCGATCATAGCCATGACGGCCAACGCGATGAAGGGAGACCGGGAGCGCTGTCTGGACGCAGGCATGGATGACTACCTGGCCAAGCCTATCAGGGCCGCAGACCTTCGTGAGGTCCTGGCGCGCTGGGCCAAGCAGGCGGAGCCGGCCGAAGATTCTATCCCCGACGCCGGTCCGGACAAAAGCGACGATAGCGACGATGATGATCCCTCCGACTCCCTGACCGCGAAGCCTGCCAGGCGCCTGGCCGGTAAGCTCAAATCATTCGTCCCCACCGCCCTGCTGCAATCCTGCTTCGGGGGGTGGCCCGTGTCGCGCGTGGCGATTGCGCTCGGCGTTGTGTCGGTGGTCAGCGCCCTGGCCATAGGTTCGGTCAGTTACCGGTACACTCGGGACGCTACCGAGCATAGCTATCACGATTTCTACCTCAAGAAGGCCCGGCTTCTGGCCCATGCCGCCGCTGCCAACCCCTACGCCTCAGAAGAACAGATGCTGCAAATCATGGCGGCCCTGTGGAGAGGATCGGCGGACAACCCGGCGGATGAGTACATCTGCGTCGTTGACCGGGACGCGCGCCTGATCCTGCACACGGCGCATCCGGCTACGGTAGGCAACGACGCCGGGGCCAATCTGGTAGTCGGCAACCCGGACCCGTCGATCTGTCGCTTGCAGGACCTGGTCGACGCCCAGAAGGAACACATCGGTGCCTACGTCTCTAGTGCCGGCCAGCAGCAGATAGCGGCCTTCATTCCGATTCCCCAGCGACAGTGGACGCTGGGTGTCCACCGGTCCAAGACCGCCCTCATGGAGGAAGTGCACTCCGGCATCCGTTTCCTGACCGTCGGCTTCGTGGCGGTCTGCGGGCTGCTCATGCCGCTCTCGCTTACCCTGCTGTACGGGGCCTCCCGCTTCTCACAGCGGAACCGCGAGCGCGCCGAGCAGGAGCTGTTGAACCAGGCCACCCTGCTTAAGAGTAGGAATGCCGATCTGGAGGCCCAGGGGCAGCAACTGAGCGCTCAACAGAAAGAGCTTGTCCTGATCAACAAGGAGCTGGTCGACGCCAAGTTGGCCGCCGAAGGCGCCAGCAGGGCCAAGAGCGAGTTCCTCGCCAACATGAGCCACGAGATACGCACGCCGATGAACTGCATCGTCGGCGTGGCGGAACTCCTGCAGACGGCAGCCTTGACGCCGGACCAGCGCCAGCAGCTCGCCATGATCGAGGAGTCGGCTGACAACCTCTTGTCGCTTATCAATGACATTCTCGACCTGTCCAAGATCGAGGACGGCAAATTCGAGCTTGCCACGCTGCCTTTCGGACTGCGGGAGTGCATTTCCGACCTGTTTCGAATGCACACCTTGCTGGCATCCGAGAAAGGGCTGGAGCTGTCGATCGACGTCCGGCCTGACGTGCCTGACAAGCTGA
>JANQGB010001381.1 GCA_028277545.1 Phycisphaerae bacterium
TCGGCTTGCATCGGCACGTCATCCGTCCTCTCCGGTGTACGACGCGTCGTAGAGGCCGGCGGCGTCCACGTCGTTCATGAGCGTGTCCAGCGCCTTCCGGCGCTCGGTGTCGCGCTGCTTCTCGTAGGTGAGCAGATCGCGGAAATACACCCGCCGGTGCGTGCCGACCCGGTGGAACGGGATTCGGTCGCTTTCGAGCAGGTCGACGAGGTGCTGCCGTGAGACGCCCAGGTAGTTAGCCGCGGCCTGTGTCGTGAACGTCTCGTCTTCGGGGATCAGCACCGCTGCTCGCTTTTCGGCCAGCAGCCGCACGAGGCGAGCCAGGTGCTTGAAGAGCGGTGCCGGAATGTCGATCCGGTTGCCGGCGTCGTCGACCAGGGCGACGTGGCCGGGCTGCGCAAACGCGGTCGTCAGCGCGTCCAGCTCCTCCGGCGCGAGTTGCGACGGGTCCAGGCGGGTATGGCTCATGGCGTTCATAGGGATATGGATCGGCTGTTCTGAACTTCAAGTTAAGGTATAAACGCTATAAGTGCTACAAACGCTATAATCACCACAAAGGTTGCACCCGGAATCCGTCCATCCGTTTCGAGATTCATGCCGTCTTCAGATAGAATACAACCCGACCCACGACGCGGAATGTGGCGACCAGACCCGACTGCTTGGATAGGTATAGGTTGGGCTGATCGACATCCTTGACTGGAACCAGCAATTCCCGGCTGTAGGTCTCGTTGATGGGGATGATTTCCAGGGCTCCTCCAGCAAACCGCTGAATCTTCTTGATCAGCAGCGTGTCGTCGATGGCAAAAACGTAGAGGCCGTGTTCGGTGATCTCCTCGGTGGGGGCATAGACGACGGTTGAGTTGGCGAGGATCTCCGGCTCCAGTGAATCTCCGACGACGGTGATCGTGCGGAGATCGTCCGGGTGGGCATTTGTCAGGCGCTTGATTTCATTGAGCGGGTAGGCGTCGTAGCCCTCGACCTCCGGGTAGGCGTCGTTGAGGTAGCCGTCGCCGGCTGCCGCGCGGGCAACGCGTGGGATGAGGACGACGTCATCCAACTCCGACTGAGCAGGCACCGGCTGAGCTACTCCTTTCCCCGATGCCGCCCCGTCACCACGATCCGATGCCGGAGGAGCCAGGCCGATGTCTTCCCAGGAGAGATCGAGTACGTCGAGCACGACAGGCAACTGTTTGGCGCGAGGGATTTTCTCACCGCGCGTCCAGTTGCTGATGGTGCTTTGCGCCGGCCGCTTGCCTGTCTGCTCCTCGATCTTCTTCGCCAGGGTCGCCTGGGTGTAGCCCTTGCGCCGCATCGCATCGCGAAATGCACGGCTGATGACTTCACCATTTATCACATTTTCGGTGACAGACATATGTGTCACGTTGTATTGTGTTTGAAGGTGATATATATTGCACATGCTACGGGAGTCATTCCAAAATACAGTGATCCTATGGATCAAAGCAACACGAACCAACACTTTTGGCTCAACGGCCAATTCGTCTCGACAGAAACGTATCTGGAACGGGTCCGAGCGGCGCGCGAGCGCACGGAGCGGCTGAAACTGACGAAGACGTGGATCGCTCAGAAGATTCGGCGCAGCCGGCCCCACGTATCGTCTGTGCTCAATGGCCGGGACCGGGGGCCGAATACGCTCTTGCTCATCGAGCAGTTGATCGACCAGGTTGAAGCCGGCGAAGTCACGCCCAGATGAGTATCGGGTGCCACCATGAGTGCTCAGAAGTACGAAACAGCGAAGTCTAGTCATCTTTTGGCTCGTCCTTCTGCCGGCGACGGCTACCATGATGGCGA
>JANQGB010001522.1 GCA_028277545.1 Phycisphaerae bacterium
ATGCAAACCGCCGGCGTCCGCGTGCGCGGTCGGGCCGACGGGTGCGGCTGCACGGCCAGTAACGCCTGGCTCAGAACTCGCTCAGATCGTGTGAATCACTCGCCGCGGGGACATCGGTCCACGATTCGTTCGCGGGTTGGCCGGCTGGCTGGGGTGGTCGCGCTGCGGCGGCGGGCGGATCGCCTGGGGAGGTGTCCCGCCACTTGTTTCCACGCGCTACAGCCAGGAACTCGTCGACCTGGACCTTGACCGATCGGGCCTGGACTCGGAGTTCCTCGGCGGACGAGGCCGACTCCTCCGGGCCGGCAGCGTTCTGCTGGGTGGCTTCGTCCATTTGGGTGACGGCACTGTTGACCTGTTCGACGGTATGGACCTGATGATGCCGGAGTTCGTCACTTAACCGGTTGATGTCGAAGAAGAAGTAGAGGACGGCCAGCAGGAAGAGACCCGCCCTTCAATCGAATCGCAAGCGCGACCTGCCTCAACTGAGAAGATGAATACCCCGAAGTTCGCCAGCGTGAGCCCGCCAAGCGGGCGCTGAGCTTCGTCCGCTAAGGCCTGACATTCACGCTCGATGCGCAGTGGAGACAGGGCCTCTCCGTGACCAGCACCGCGCTTGGGACAGACACCGTCACACCAGCTCTAAGCGAGTCTGATCCCGCCGAGGCAGAGTACAACGTCAACGGCCTGCCAGCATGATCGCTCCGACGATTGTATCGTCGCCCGTCTCCTGCTCTACTGCCTCTTGTCCAAGCCGTTGATCAGGCCGCTGATCATCTTGGCTATCGTCTCGAGACGCTCTCTCAGCACGCTGGCGACTGACTCCTGGAGCAGGCCTCGACGACGCGCAACCTCGATAAGCGGTACACACTCTTGGGCCGAGCCACGCGCGATGGTGAAGAAATTGCGGCGGTCGGGCTTAGTGAAGCGGCCGTTGCCCTCCGCGAGGTTGGTGGCGATTGAGAGTGCAGCGCGGGTCAACTGGTTGACCAGGAAGCCGTATCCGCGTGCAAATCCCTCGGTCAGCGAGGCAATCTCGTCAGCGAAGTCCACCGCCTTCTGGTAGACCTCCAGCTTCTCGAACATGAATGCCATGAGAGAGGACCAGATGGTCTGGAGCAGGAGAACAGTTGAGCAGGAGACCGCAGGTGAGCAGACTAAGCACAAGCCAGCCCGCCACGCCGCCGGCGCACTCCCCTCACCTGATCCCCTGATCCTGTGCTCACCTGCTCTAGTCGGCCTGCGGCCGACTCGGGGCGACTGGATTCGAACCAGCGACCTCTTGACCCCCAGTCAAGCACTCTAAACCAGACTGAGCTACGCCCCGCTGTTTGAGCGGCCCGGGCGGCGCGGTTGAGGCGCCCCCGGTCCGGTACGGGTGCATTTTAGCAGCCGGGGCGGGCGACGCAAGCGGTCGCGTGTCTTGATTGGCGGGTCGGCCCGGGTGACGGGCTGGAGCTTAGGTCGTCCGGGCAGGTTGCACGCGTTGACGTGGCGATATCGCGCTGTTTCGGCGCAGGTCCCAAAAAACCAGGATGCTCCGGTCGGATGGCACGGCGCTGCCGCGGTCGCGGGATTTGTAACTCCGGACGAGCCCGGGCCCATTCGATATCCCATATTGACTGAGGGAATCGTCCGCGCCCACGGAGCCATCGCGCCGCCGACCTCCTCGTCTTGGGGGCATCACCATGCGTTCACTGAAGATCGGGAACGTCATCCGCGTACAGGCGGGCAACCTTGACGTGCTGCTGACGGTGCGCGACCTGGACCTTGAACACGACGGCCGCAACTACCGTGTCGGCCAGTTGGGGTCCTACGTCACCATGCCACTGGATGATCGGACCCTGGTCGGCTTCGTGACGGCCTGTGGACGGCAGGAAACCGCGGCGGACGTGGAACCCGAGATCATCGTGAACGTCCAGCTCCTCGGCGAGATCAAGGCCGGACGGTTCACCCGCGGCGTCAACGAGCCGCCGATCGTGGGCGACGACGTCTGGGTGGCCGTACAGGACGACTTCGAGGCCATCTTCGGCAGCTT
>JANQGB010000094.1 GCA_028277545.1 Phycisphaerae bacterium
AGCGGGGTTCTGGCCGTTGGGCGGATCGGAGATGAGCCGCTTTTGCGGAACCACGTATATGTTGAGAGCCTGCGAATCGCGGTGGCTCCAGTGCAGGGCGCGTTCCTGGTGGCTGGACTCGGCGATTCGCAGGCTCTCAACATATACGTGGTTCCGCAAAAGCGGCTCATCTCCGATCCGCCCAACGGCCAGAACCCCGCTGCCCTGGGCCGGCTCGGCAGCGTCGGCTCGCTGAAGACCACGCTCGGACCCGCCATCTTCGTTGGCCGGGACGGCATCGACGTCGACGAGACCGCCATCGCCCACGAAATGAGCCACGTACTCATGCACTGCCTCCACGCCTCGGCGCCTCTCAAGGATGCCCCGGGCTCCGGACCTAACGACCCCACCTGCACCGAATTGATGGAAGCCAACGAGGACACGGCCGACACCCACGACCGCGCCCGTCACATCAGCGACGCCCCCATCAAGGCCAAGTACGAGGTCATCGAGCAGAACGCCACCTCCGCCACGCGCGTGCTGGACGGAACGCAGGTGTTCTCCCCGGCCTCGTCCTCCGTGATGGAGACGCCGGTCTCACGCCTGATGCACTTCGCTGCCCACTTTGGAGTGCTGCACAATCGTCGCTGGATCCGCGTTGAGCCGGAAGCAACGGCCGCGTCGACCGAGAGCGAAGCAGCCTGACTAAGGAAACGACTGCAATGAGCATCGCCGAAGAAGTTCAGGCCGTAGCAGGCTACTGGGATGGCCATCCGGAGGCCTTGCCGGACTTCCCCACGCCAGTGCAGCAGGTCGAATATGACCAGAAAATGGCCCAATGGGAGGCCAAGTTCGGGGAGGACGGCCCCCCGTCGCCGCCGGCACCGCCCACCATCCCGGGACCAGCCTTACCCGGCGGTGGAATGCCCGCGGCCAGGATCACCGACCTGCACGCCCACGGTGGCATATTGATCGGCCCGGGGTGCCCCAAGGTGCTCATCGGCGGACTGCCCGCCATTCGTATGACCGACCAGGTCGCCTGCCCGGTTTGGGACGGACTCGTTCCGCACGTCAGCGGCATGGTCCTCAAGGGCAGCAGCAAGGTGCTTATTGCCGGATTGCCCGCCGCCCGGGTCTCCGACCCCGTCGGACCGCCCAGCAACTGCAAGGGCAACGCGATTGCCCTCGGATGCAGCAAGGTGCTGATCGGCGAGTCACCCGCCGCTGGAGGAGGCGGCGCCGACGCAGGCGGTCCGGCGACGCCGGCGGTCGACGAACCGGCGCCCGGCGATCCAACAGAACCCGCCGACCCCAACGCCGACGATCCGGGCGCCTCAGACGAACCCGGTAGCAACAACCGCCCGGCTGGGCCTTCCAACGTAGACGTGGACGAAGGTACGCACTGGCTGGAGATCGAGTTGGTCGATGAGATGGAGCAGCCGGTCCCAGGCGAGCCCTTCGAGATCCGCCTGCCCAATGGCAAGATGGTCAAATCCAGCCTTGACGCCAACGGCCTCAGCCGCATCGACGGCATCAAACAGCCCGGCTGGTGCTACGTCTGCTTCCCACGCTTGGATCTGGCCTCTTGGGAACGATGGAGCCCCGCCTCAAAGGAACGCCCCACCGCCCCGATCGCCCCTTCATCGCCCGAATCGCCGTCCGGTGCGGTGCCCGGTGCCGACGGTGCCGCCCGCCGTGGCGCCTGGCGGCTGGTCCAGCGCGGAGAGTGCCTCTCCAGCATCGCCGATGAAGTCGGCCACACGGTCAACACCATCTGGAATCACGATCAGAACAAGCTGCTGCAGGCGCGCCGCCTCGATCCAAACGTCCTGCAGACCGGCGACGCCGTCTTTGTCCCCAACCTCCGCCCGCGCAAGGAACAGGTCTCAACCGACCAGCACCAGAAATTCTGCCGCATCGGCGTGACCACCACCCTGAACTTGACGCTCATGGACAAGGAAGGTCCGCGAGCGAGTGTGCCCTACACGCTCGAAGTGGCCGGCGAAGGGAGACAGGGCATGACCTCACCCGAAGGCTATCTCGAAGAGCGCATCCCCGCCCGGGCCCGAGTGGCGAAACTCACCGTCGGCGAGGAGGAATACCGTTTGGTGCTCGGCGCCTTGGACCCCATCAGCGACACCAGTGGCGTCCAGCAGCGACTGAACAACCTCGGCTTCGCGTGTGGTCCAGCGGATGGCAACCTCTCGCCGCGGACCATTGCCGCCCTGAATCTCTTCCGCCTGCGAGCCAAGCTGCCAACCTCGAACAGGATTGACGAAGCGACCCTGGCGCGCTTGAGTCGCTGCCACGATCTCATGCAGCCACTACCGCCAGACACGGAAGACGATGCGGACGATGTCATGTTCCATCCCGAATCACAGGACGACGTGGAATTCGATGAATCCGAGGAGGTGTTCTGATGCCCGCCCCACCGTTTACGATTGACAACATCAACCCCGACAGCGGTAACGCCAAGCGTTGCGCCGTCGGCACGGACACGGGCATATCGCTGGCTCCGGGGGCCAGCCCTACCGCCCTGTTCCACATCGTCTATCGCGAGAATTTCCGCTTCCACCGTTTCTACAAGCTGGAATCGGACACGCCCTACTGGTCGGCCGACGCCGACGGCAGGTGGAATTCGACGCCCAGGGAGGGAACGCTCTCCGCCGGCACGCTGGTTGTGCAAACTGAACTGTCCGACGTGGCTCGCAAGAAATCCCAGCTCGGCCACAAGCAGCAGACCAAGTTAGTGCTCTGCCAGCGCGACAACGCCGCCCTGGCTCCCGATATGACGCCCAAACACCCGCAGATCTGGGTGCCCCTCGAGAACCACCCTGACAATGACAAGACCTGGCAAAAACCCAGGTTGCTTAAGAACGCACCGCTGAACCAATGGGGCATCCGTGGTGACTTCGATTTCAAGCTCGACCCGTTCGGAAGCGCCCCTACTGTAGAGCACTTCAAGATGGTCACCGTCTGGGAACGCTGGACCAAGTGCGAGGCGTTTCCCTGCGGCGACGACGACCCCAAGCGAGAATCCCACTGGTGCCAGGGGCTGTTCACCCTGCGTCCGGGCGTGTACGCGGCTTACGTCAAGGTCATGCCCAAGCACAGCTCCGACGATGAGCGAAAGAAGTTCCCCAGCATCAAGGTGGCCTGGGGTTGGGACGAAGCCACCAACGCCTGGGTCAAGGATGCACCCAGCGCCAAGAACGAAGCCACTCGCAGACCCGGCTGTTTCATCCATCCCGGATCCAAGCCCACGGCCTTCCTGGGCTGCATCTCGCCCGGCCCCATCGACAAGGCCACGCCCTGGGGCTTCTGGCAGGTCAAGCACTGCCGGAAGACTATGTGGTCCATTCTCGAAGACATGGGCGTGGACGAAGCCAAGTTCAAGACGCTACGCCACCCCGGCCCCAGGAACGCCGTCTGGGTCCTTATCCGCGTCGACGACCCCGATGACGTCTGCGGCATCCGCGAAGCCGAGAAGCTGGGCCTCAAACCGTCCGACCTGGGCCGCCACTCCCCCGAAGAACCAACCGCCGAGGCCGCCTGAGTACGCGGCCTCAATGCTGCCCGGGCTTCCTACCGCGAGTGTTCGCTTGGTTCGACGGGCGGTGCGGGCTGTGGCGTTGGAAACACGGTAAGGCGGACAGCCTGAGCACTGTCAGGACGGCGAGCAGGCTGACGGTTCGGAACGAGCTATCCTCCACAGCGCAGTTTGGACGCTGCATCCGACCTCCACAACTCCGCACCCGTGACAGTATTATGGCGCTCATCCAGCGCACGAACCGCCTCCGCTGCTGAACAGGATTGGCTCTTCCACGAGAGGCGATATGCGGTATCGGCCGCGCGCCAAATCAACCTTAGCGCAAAACCTGTGCTCTTCAAAGAAGCGTGCCGAGATGGGTGGGCAGTTGAAGAAGTTGCTTACCGAGAGGATTTGGAGCGGCCTGCCTGCGTCACGCTGGTCCGGAGGCAGATCGCGGCCCGAGGATGCAGCAGGCCAAGCCTCTTCGGCCCGGGGGCGGTCAGCAGAGTAATCGGCCGCGCACAAATCGCTGGAATAGCAGATCGAGAGCCGCGACAGGGCAATGAATCGTGGATCGAGCGGCCTTGACGTTGCTAATATCAGCGATGAATACGTCGGCCATCCGGGAGGCTTCGCAGCTTCTGTCGGATAAGCGCGCCTTGTTGCGGTACGGCTCCTGATTGCGAGTTCGCCTCGAACGCTCAGGCCGGCACGGGAATCGGCTGCATCTCCGCCCCACCGTGTGCCGCGACCCTCGCCCGATCCGGCTTGGTACATCGGCACATCAGCAGCTTGTAGCTCGCCGGCACGAGCACCAACGCCAGCAGCGTTGCACCAAGCACGCCACCGGCTATCACTACCGCAAGCGGGGGCCAGAATCCTCCGCCGCCCAGGATGAGCGGCGTGAAGCCCACGACAGTCGTGATGGTCGTCGCGATCACGTGACGGGTGGCGCGAAACACCACTCTTAGCAGGGCTTCGCAGTTCCCCGTGCGGGCCTGTTCGTCTTCACGGATGGCGGCGAGCACGACTATCGAGTCGTTCATGGCGACGCCGATCAGCCCCATCGTGCCGACAATAGCCATGAAGCCAAACGGGAAGCCGAAGATCCACAGCGCCGCCAGCCCCAGGCCGACAGACAGTCCGGCGGCGGTGGCGAGCAAGCCCGCCAGTCGAAATGAGTTAAACGTCAACACCAGCGTCGCAAGCATGACGACCGCGATGATGCCAACCGATGCCATCAGATTACCGACGGCGTCATCGCGCTCCGCAGCCTCCCCGCCCACGCTGATGGAGTAGCCCGGTGGAAGGACAAAGTCGCCGCTTCCCAACCGCTCCTGCAGCGCCCCGAGCACCTTGGAGGGCAGCACACCCGCCTGTATGAACCCTTGCACCGTGTTGACTCGCACGCCGTTGCGATGCGCGATGCGCGCAGTCTCCGGCCGGAGCTCCAACTCGCCCAACGCGGTCAGCGGCGTGTTCGCATGGCCAAGGATTTCGCTGGCACCGGCGCGTGCCACGAAGTCAATCGAGGCCACGTCGGTTACGTCGGCGCGGCGATCCTGCGCAAGACGTACGCGGATCGGAAGCTCCTCGGTAGCCTCCAGCAGCGAACCACCAACCGAGCCGGAGAGGTTGCCGCGCAGCGTGTTGGCGATGCCGACGTTGTCGAGGCCGGCTTGCCTGGCTTCATCTTCATTCAAAGCGACCCAGAGCTTGGCTTGACTGAGGTCCAAAGTCGCCCGCGTGTGTACGGTCTCCGGGATGGCACTGAGCTCTGCCCGCACCCGTTCGCCTATCTGCCGGAGCACGTCCATGTCGGGCCCGAACACACGGATTTCAACGGGCGCATCAAACGGTGGTCCCTGCTCCAGTTGGCGTCCGATCGCCATGGCCTGAGGAAACACCCGGTCAATTTCGCGCTGGAGCTCCTGTATCACCCGCGCGTAGTCCTTCGCGCTTCGCAATTCTATGAGCGCCTGTGCGTAGTAAGCGGCATCGTCTTCGAAGCCCAGCATGTTGTAGTAGAACTTCGGAGCGCTGGTGCCAATAAACCAGTGTACGTCCTGGACATCGGGATGTGCCAGGAGCAGCTCGCGCGCCGAACTCACCTGTGCCCTGGTGTTCTGCAGCGACATGTGCGTCGGCAGGCGAAACTCCATCTGGAATTGGTTTCGGTCGGTGGGCGGAAAGAACTGTTCCGGCAGGTGGCGGGCCTGCACGAATCCCACGATCGGTACCGCCGATGCAAGGGCAATCCCGAGAATCGGCCGCGCCAGCACCAGGCCAAGGAAGCGCCGATACGCTGCGGCCAACCACGCCCAGGAAAAGCCCGCTGCTACGACGCCGGTCCGCTTAGCGCTCGGCAACAGCTTCTGCAGCAGTCCCGCTTGCGCCGCTATCACCGTTAACGACAGGAACAGCGAGCTCGCGATGGCGAATATGACACTGAGACCGATGGAGCTGACGAATTCCCCGGCACCACCCGGCAATAGCACGATAGGCAAGAACGCCAGCGCAGTAGTGAAGGTTGAACCGAACAGGGGAACCGCCAAGTGACGAACAGCGCTGGCGATAGCGTCGATCGGGCCATGCCCATCTTCAAGCCGCTTGCGCACTTCGTCCACCACGACAATGGCGTTGTCGATCAGCAGACCCAGCGCAACGATCAGCCCCGTAACGGACATCTGGTGCAGCGGGATGCCGACCAACCGCATCCACATCAGTACCATCAGGCTGGTCAATGGTAGTGCGATTCCAACGGTCAGCGCGGAGCGCCAACCCATCAAGAAGAAGATGACGAGCACAACCAGGCCCATGGCTATCAGGAGATTCCGCGTCAGGCCGTCAAGTCGATCTGACACGAACGTGCTCTGGTCGAATGTCGTCGACAGCATGAGGCGGTCCGGCAGCGATTGACGAAACTCCTCCACGGCCGCGCGGGCCCTGGCCGCCCAGTGATCCACACGTTGGTTCTCTTCCATACGCGCGGCCAGCACCACCGCCGGACGTCCACTGATGATGGCCAGATCGGAGGGCGGCTCGGCTATCGACTTGGCAACCTCGGCAACATCGCCGACGCGCACCAGCCGGCCGTCCGCTCCCTGCCGGATAGGGATCTCCAGCACACGCTGCAGCGAGTCTATCTCGCCAGCCACCTCGACCAGCAGGTCCGTGTCGATGTGGGTCAACTGCCCGGCCGGCACCTTGGCGTCCGCCCGCCGAATTGCAGCCGCCACGTCTTCCACGGTCAGTTCAAGAGCGGCCAGGTCCTCGGCTCGCGCCGCCACGCGGATTTCCTCTTCGGGATCGCCGTACAGGTCGACTTCTGCGGTGCCCGGCACGCCACGCAGCCGGTCCTCCAACTCCTCTGCGACACGGCGCAGGATGGCGTACTGCGGAGCATCATCCTGCACCCATTGCAGCGCCAACACCAGTGTGGAAGCATGCACGGTGATGCGCTCGAGCTCGGGTTTCAGCGCGCCGGGGGCGAGTTTCGCTTCGGCTTCGGAAATCTCGTCGCGTACGCGCGACCAGACTGAATCCAGCTCAGCGGGTGACACGGTTTCCAGCAACTCGATGGTAATGACCGAGATACCGAAACGAGAAGTCGATTGGATCGTCTTGATCTCCTCGATCTCCCGCAGCTCGTCCTCCAGCTTCTCCGTAACTAGTGCCTCGACGCGTTCGGCGCTGGCGCCGGGATACCTCGTGAGCACGCTCGCGTTACGCCGCGCGAGCGTGGGATCCTCTGCCCGAGGCAGAACAGCGTACGACGAGAGACCGCCGACGATAATCACGGATACGGTCAGCGCGAGAAGCCGCGGTTTACGGAAGAACAGTGTTTCAATGCCGCGCATCATGGTGGGCTCCCTCTTCGGCCTACTGACTTGGCGCTGTCATGCGACCTAATCGTCTTCGCCCAGCGGTGCGACTGTCTGGCCCGGGACTACACGGTGCGCGCCGGCCGATACGATCTCGTCGCCATCCTGCAGCAAACCGCGCACGTACACTCGATCAGACTCAGTGTACAGAATCTCGACCTCGCGACGCTCCAGCGTACCGACGCGACTCGTCGAGTTTGCCGCCTCATTCGACGATGAGACCACCGCGTAGACCGCCCACAGCCCCCGTTCGCCCCTTACGAGTGCGTCGATTGGCAGCCAGAAACCTTGCTGTCGTCGCCGGTCCGCCAATCGTAAACGAATGGTCTGTCCCGGCTTGCCGGCAAAGGCGCCGTCTCCCGGCAGGTCGAAGAGCACTGTGACCGTGCGCGTGGCGTCATCAAGCTGCGGCAGGATGCGCGCGATGACGGCGTCCGCCGTCGTTCCGTTGAGCACAATCGGGTGCCGCTGCCCAACGGAGAGGTCGCCGGCCAGATCGAACGCGACGCCAACGCGGGCCTGCAGATGCTCGCTCTCCATTATCTCGAGCACGGGATATCCCGCCGAGACAACCAGCCCCTCATCGGCATACCGCGCTGAGACTGAACCCGAGAAAGGCGCCCGCAGCGTGCTCTTCTCGATGTCCAACTCGATCTGCGCAACGGCAGCCGCCAGCTGCGCGACAGTGGCACGCTGGGCGTCGATCTGCTCCTGCCGCGTCCCGGCTTCAAGCTCGTTGAGCTCAGCGCGGGCCGCATCGCGCAAGGCGACTGCCGCCGAGTACTCCGTAGCTGTGTCCTGTAGCTCCTTATCGCTGGCAGCGCTGCTTTCGAACAGACTGCTTATGCGACGTCGCTCACGCTCCCAGAAGTTGACGCGCGCCGAACGCTCGCACAACAGCGCCCGGGCGGCAGCAATTCGTTCCTGTCGCGGGCCGGCCTCCACCTCCGCCAGCCGCGCTTGTGCGGCGGCGTGCTCAGCACACAGTTGTCGGTGCTGCAGTGCGAGCGGCTCCACGTCAAGCTCGGCAACCGGGTGGCCCGTAGCGACCTGATCACCTTCATCGACGAGCACGCGCATCAGCAGGCCGCCGCGCTCAAAGCTCAGTTGGCTCTGACGTACCGCCTCGATGCGCCCCGTGAACTCACGCGTCAGCGTCAGCTCGTCCGTTAGCGCAATCCGGCGCGACCTTACTGGCAGTGCGGGACGTTTCGACTCCCCCGTTGGCTGGGCCGCCGCGTTCGTGTTCCAGACCCTCGCGGCGACTGGCCCCAGCACGCCGAGCGACACGGCCGCAACGACCAGCATACGCTTCGTCGTATTCCGACGAAGCGTCAAAAAAGCGCCCAAGAAAAGAGACGCCGGTTTACGCATGACTCCCCCCTGCCTTTCGAATGTCATTCGCGAAGACTTCCTGGCGTGCGCGTTCGATCGTTCTCGCATAATCCCATTCCGTCGAAAACGGCTTCCAGTTGTAGCCATCAAGGAAGAGCTGGAAATTCCGGTGCAGCATCATCTGAGGATCGGGATTCTCGAAGCCATTCAGCGGGACGCCCTGCACGATAATCGTGCGCGCACCGACCGACATTGCCCAAAGTCCAAACAACAAATCGTCAAGCGTACAGCCTTGAGGTACCACCAGGTCGCCCGACGCCACCGCATCGCGGGCGACTCCCTGCACCACCGCCATGCAGCTCGTATCCCCGGTGTGGCATGCATTTCTGCGTTCATCAGACGCCTTGTCCCAGATTGACTCCACCTTCGTGACCTGCTCGATACGCGCATGGTCCGGATAGACGCTGTAGAAGAGTTCGTCAGCGACACCAATGGCCGTTAGGCGCTCTCGCGAGCGCCCCGGGAACGTGGCAGCCCGAGCGAACAGCGCACCTCGGACCTGAATCGTCCTGAGAATCACGGCCGCGATCAGGTCTTCCTTGCATGTAAAGTGTTGATAAATGGTACCTTTGGAGTACTCAGTTGCTTCCGCGATGCGATCCATGTTCAAACCGATGTAGCCGCGCTCAAGAAGCATCTTGCCGGCGGCGTCGATGATGAACTCTTCTCGCTGGGCGAACTCGCGTTGTCGGCGGTTCAGCGTTGCCATACCGCAATTATTGACGATCCGTCGAGATTTGTCAAGTCGTCAAGACGGAAAAGTGTAGTTGAAATCCGTTTTCGTCAGCGACAACTGGGCCAGCCGGCCCCTTACCGGAGTGGGACCGAATATCTGGACATTGCGCCGTCAGCCGCGAGACAATCGGACGATCGTCGCGCGAGTCGAACTCGCCAATCGACGGGCCAGGAGGTCAATCTCCCGATCGTCCCAATCGCAGTCGGCCGCGAGATCCTCCAGCGCGATCGGTCGGGGCGCATCATCCGCCGGCAATCGGACCATTCCGGAGCGCACGTTAATGCCGATGCCGACGATGACGGCCTCGATGGTCGCGCCGCAGGCCAGGACCTCAGTCAGCACGCCGCCGAGCTTGCGACCGTCGTGGTACAGATCATTGATGCCGTGTTGAACGATTCCGGCGTCGGTGTGTTCGTTGAGTATGGCGACACACGCAGCGCCGATCGCCGTGGTGAATTCAGAAGGATCGATTTCGTGGACCGCTTCCGTCCGAACGACCACCGAAAGGTAGATGCCGGCGTCACGAGGCGAGAGCCAACGGTGATCACGCGTGCCGCGACCGGCAGTTTGCTCGCGTGCGGTGATGCAGGCGCAGTCCGTAATCTCGCCCGCTCGGAACAACCGTTTCGCGGCTTCGTTCGTAGAGTCGGTCATGTCGAGACGATAGACTCGCACGGCGCTACGTTTCGTCACGAGAAGAGCCCTGGGCCTTCCCACACACACGACTCCACTGGCGAGATCGTGGCGGCGAACCAACCAGGCTCGCAGCCGCGTCCGCCGCGTCGAGCACCCGGGCCAAATCCACCTCGGTCGTAATTCCCATGCGATCGAGGAAGTAGACCAGGTCTTCGGTGGCAAGATTGCCCGCCGCGCCCGGCGCAAAGGGGCAGCCGCCCAGGCCGGCGACTGCGGCATCATAGGTGGTGATGCCCATTTGGAGCCCGGCGAGAACGTTTGACAGTGCAGTGCCATAGGTGTCGTGCAGGTGCAGGGCGAGCCTTGGCGCCGATACGCGATTCAGGATCGCCTCGCCAACCGCGAAAACGTCACGCGGCGCGGCGGCGCCAATCGTGTCGCTGAGTGCGATCTCATCAGCGCCAAGCTCGAGGAGCTGCTCGGTAAGTTCGGCCACGCGCCTTGCGGAAATGTCACCCTCAAATGGGCACACGAAGCAGGTCGACAGGTAAGCGCGGACGGACACGCCGGCCTCCACGGCACGCTGGCTCACGGCGCGAAATACGGCGAGCGAATCGGCGATTGACATACGGATGTTGCGCCGGGTGAAAGTCTCGGACGCCGCCGTGAACAGGGCAATACGCTTGACGCCCGCAGCCAGGGCGCGATCGAGCCCACGCTCATTGGGCACGAGGGCAGAGATGGTCAACCCGGGCCGCGTTTCCAGTTCACCGATCACGGCGTCGGCGTCGGCAAGCTGCGGAACGGCCTTGGGATGCACGAACGAGGTCGCTTCGATGAACGACAGGCCCGCGTCAGCCAGACGCTCGATCAGCCCGATCTTCTGCGCGGTCGACACGAATGCCGCCTCGTTCTGCAGGCCGTCGCGGGGTCCGACTTCGACGATCGTCACCCGTTTCGGGAGGCTACTCATCATCCGGCACATCCAGGGTCGCCAGCAGCGCGCCCATCTCGACCAGCTTGCCCGTCTCGCAGGAGAGCGATTTCACGGTTCCTGCATGCGGTGCCGAGATGGTCATCTCCGTCTTCATTGATTCGATCACAATCAAGGGCTGATGGGGCTCGAACGAATCGCCGGCCTCCACGAGCACCTTCAAGACGCGTCCTGGCATGGGCGCGGCCAGTTCCCTCCGCTGCTGCGCCGTTGCCCCAGCCGAAGCGCGACGCGGCGAACGGTTCACGCGATGGAGCAGGTGCGTCCGGCCCTTGATCCACACCAGCATTTTGTCATCGCGCTGCGTGACGATGAAGGGATAGACGTGGCCGGCAATCCGCAGCCAACCGTCTCCGGGACCGGTACTCTCCACCTCGACTTCGACGTGTCGACCATCGATGTGGGCATGCAAGCTCTCCTGCTGGTCCAGGGCAATACGTTCGAGCGTCACCTCCGCTGTATCCGCACCCTCCGGCTGAAGCCAGTACCGGAACATCAGGCGTTCCTCCATCGCTGGCGGTTGGTCCACGGACCCGGCACGGATCGCGATGATGAGTCCGATGCCGGTGACGCCGCTGCAGCAGCACCACCCCCGCTAATCGCGAACGCCGCCACGATCAGGGCGGCGTCGACGCTCTCGGGCTCACTCATCTCCCCCGTAATCGCATGTTCATCAAGGAAGTGCGTGTGGGTATTGCCGGCTGCAAAAGCCGGATGTGCGACAACCTGTTGCAGGAAGCAGATGTTAGTCGTGACGCCCAAGATGACGTAGCGATCGAGAGCCCAGAGCATCCGTCGCCTGGCCTCGTCGCGATCGTGACCCCACACGATCAGCTTGGAGAGCATCGGATCATAGTGGACACCAACTTGGGTGCCTTTCCCGACGCCACTATCGACACGGATGCAACGACCATGGGGTTCATGGTAGTGTTCGATTGTGCCGGTCGATGGCAGGAACCCGCGCGCCGGGTCCTCAGCGTAGACGCGAACTTCGAGCGCGTGCCCCCGCTGGCGCAACGTCCGGTCGTGGAACGACAGCGGTTCGCCCGCGGCCACGAGGACCTGGGCGCGTACGAGATCTTCGTCGACGACCAGCTCGGTGATCGGGTGTTCGACCTGCAATCGCGTGTTGACTTCCAGAAAATAGAAGTCGCCGTTCTCATCCACGAGGAACTCGACCGTGCCGGCATTCGT
>JANQGB010000009.1 GCA_028277545.1 Phycisphaerae bacterium
AGGTCGATGCCGTTGTAGACTACGGTAACCTTGTCGCCCTGCCTGGTGTAGCGTGAGGTGACGATCTGCCGCGTCAGCCGACTCACGGTGATGACGGCGTTGGCCCGCCGCACGCCGGCCCGCTCGATGTTGTGAATCCGCGGATCGACCGAGTGGCCGCTACGATCAAACTCGGTCGAATGGACATGCACGACCAGCGGCTTGCCGGTCCGGGCGGCGATCTCCGCCGCCGCCGGATAGGTGATCCAGTCGTGGGCATGAATGACGTCGAACTCCTCGTCCAGCGCCAGCCGGGCCACCAATCGAGCATACCGGCGGACCTCGGCAAACAGGTCGCCGCCGTAGTCCTGGCCGGGCAATGGGCGCGGAGCCGGCTGAGGCCTGGTCCTGGCCGGCAGGGGGGTTTTGGCCGTCGCCGGGCGCTGGGGAGCCGGGCGGTCGTAGGGCGAGAGTGCCGCGTTGACCGCCAACATACGCACATCCCGCGCGGTCCGCTGACGCCGCTCGGACTTGCCCTCTTCCGCCGACTCTTCCAATGGCGACAGCAGTCGAACGTGGGAGGCGTGGCTGCCGGTGACCGGTCTGGGGAGGACGAACAGAATCGCAGCCCCCAGCGAACTGAGCGCCCGGGTGAGCCCGTAGCACGCAGTCCCAAGCCCGCCGGAAATAAACGGCGGGAATTCCCAGCCCAGCATCAACACTCTCATGAAAACGCAGCGACCGTCGCGGGCCGTTCTTCGCGGTGGACCAGACCGACAGCAGCAGCCCGCATGCCGCTGACTCGTGGAGTGGCGGCGTCACGCGACAGACAGACGGCTTGCCCCGCCGCCAATCCGCGCCAAGGGTCATTCTGAGGCCTAAGTGACGGCCAAAGTCTAGTGGCCCCCGCGCCATTGTCAACGAACGCGCCCTGCAGAGCTTGCTGGTGTCACCAGGCAGGCTGGTTGCCCATCTTGCCTGGGCAGTCTATCGTGAAGTGACACTTAGTATGTAGGCGGGTATCACCGAACCCGAGGATAACGGCTGATTCGCCGTTGCCTGGAGATTCGCTCACCCGCTCGCGGCGGACGCCGGCTTTGACGAGGAAGGCGTCCGAAACCACCGGCCATCAACTCGCCTCGCCCGATAACCTCACCCTCCAGGGCCGGCGGGGTGGGAGTGTTATGGGACGGCCAGAACGCCCCTCCGTCCGGGCATATCCGGGGCGCCGAGTACCGACGGAACAAAGGTAAGCGCAATAACCCGCCGATCAATCATCTGGAGTGCCGCGCTGACTTGGTGTCACCGGTTGCCGTGGGCTGAACGCGAGCCGTTCAGTCGCGCGGTGTCGAGCGCAAGACTGGCACGCGAGACGCTGCCGCGGGGAGTTCGACCGCTGAACTGGCAGCAAGAACGATGAAAGGGACGGTCTGATGAGCATAGGCTCGCTGGGCAAAGTCCTGCTCGTGGACGACGACAAGCAGCTCGTGTTCATCCTGGGTGCCCACCTGCGAACGAGCGGGTACGAGGTCGCGGAGGCGTTCAACGGCCGGGACGGCGTCGGACTGGCCCGGACAGACACGCCGGACGTGATCGTCATGGACGTGGGCATGCCGGTCATGAACGGATTGGAGGCCACCCGGACCCTCAAGCAGGACCCACAAACGGCCCACATTCCAATCATCATGCTTACCGCTCGCACCAACACCGAGGACATGGTCGTCGGCCTGGAGGCGGGCGCTGAAGAGTACGTGGCCAAGCCGTTCGACGTCAGCGAACTCCTGGCCCGCGTGCGCTCGATGATGCGCCTGGCCAGCACACACAAACAACTTGATGAAGCCAATGACCAACTGACCAACCAGGTGGCTGCCAAGACCCGGCAGCTCGAACTGCTGTACGACTATGCCCGGGCGCTCAACGGGGCGACGGACTGCGGCTCAATCTACAAACTCGTCGTTTCCACTGTCCGGGAGCTGACCGGCACGGAGCGAATCTCGCTGATGCTCAAGGATGACGCCGGCGAGTGCCTGCGCTGCGTCGAGGCGGTGGGGATCGATCCGGAGGTGGTCGGCAAGATCAAGGTCAAGGCCATGCACGGCGTAGCCGGCCAGGTCTTCGCCACCGGCAAGACGTTCGTCGCCCAGGCTTACGGAGAGTGCGCCGACGAGGAAGTGCG
>JANQGB010000268.1 GCA_028277545.1 Phycisphaerae bacterium
GACGCCGACCCGGTGGTGTCGGTAGAACTGTCGCGCGAAATGGTCTCCGCGGTCCGGGAGTCCGGCGGGACGGTCCGGTACAGCGAACTGCCGGGCATAACCCACAACTCCTGGGACCCCGCGTACGGCGACCCGGAGGTCATCTCCTGGATGCTGGCCCAGAGAAAGTAACCTACAGCGCCTGGTCGATAGTTTCAGGATAGCGGATGGCCGCCAGCAAGGTCTTGCCGTACCGATCCCATAGTGCATCCTCATCGAGATCACTGGCCGAGGCGGGCAATTCCAGCGTAATGATTGGGATTCCCAGCTCCAGCCCCGTGTACGACCCCAACGACCCGGGCCGACTGCCGATTCGCTTAACGGGCAAGTCCGTCCAGGCGCCCATCGCCTCTGCCAGCTCTTGAGCGGGTCCATCGTAATCGATGCAGGCCACGGGCTGGTGGATAGAGACCACGCGGGCGGGATCGTACTCGTGCAGGACGTCATAGATGGCCCGGCTCTCCGGCTCCGAGAGCGGCCTGGCGCCGTGGCGGTTCTTGGCGGCGAAGTTGGAGGCCGGGAAATTGCGGTTCAGATCGATTCCGTTGACGTTAGTGCGCGTGCCTCGCGCGAATCCGTCGGGGTTGGCTATGGGCATGATCACTACGCGCCGATCGTTCAGCAATTCGGGGTGCTGCTGGAGATGCTCCTCCAGCCTTTGCACCAGAGGCGTGCCTGCGTACTCGTCGCCGTGGATGGTAGCCAGAATCAGGACCGTGTCCGAACCCCTGCCCAGCGTGTGGCAGGTGATGGGTTCTCCCTTGACGGAGAAGCCGACCACGCGCTCGATCGGTACGTGACAGCCGGAACTCCAGACCGTCATCGACAATACAGGCATAGCCAGAAGCAGCCCACGCAGATAGTACGTCGTTTCGGCTCGAGTTCTGTCGCTCATTGACTTCCTTTCCCGGTTGGTCCTGACGCTCACCAGGCACACCGCGTGCGATGGGCATCATAACGCAGATAGTGGATATCTGCGCGTCCGGGCAGTACCGTTGTGGGCGTGCCCGCGTTTCGGGGACAAGCGTCGCACGTTTTTTCGATGAGGAACTGCAATGCAAACTACTCGAAGAGTCTCGCTCGCAATTGGTCTGATCTTGCTGGCATCCGGCTGTGCTGCGACGGGGCCGTACGGTCAGCCCGGCGAACAGTTGCAGCGACTGGGCGACGAAATCGTGGTCTGCGGGCAACTGTTCCACACCGGCGCACCGGTGGTCTTGTGGACCGACCCGGGCGGCTACGACGCTTATCGCGCCGAGTGCCGGTTCGAACCCGATCAACAACTGCCAAGCAAACCGGTTAGCAATTCGCCCATCCGGTATGACTCCTTTCGCCGTCACCTGCCGGAGGATGTGGCTCAACAGGTCAAGGGCGATGGATGGAACCTGCCACTGCTCCAGGACTGGGTGGACCTGTTCGTCATCCACTACGACGTGTGCGGGACGTCCCGTCGCTGTTTCAAAGTCCTGCACGATATGCGTGGCCTGAGCGTTCACTTCATGCTGGACATCGACGGGACCATCTACCAGACGCTCGACCTCAAGGAGCGGGCCTGGCATGCGGGGAGCGCCAACGATCGCAGCGTGGGGGTGGAGATTGCCAACATCGGGGCTTATCCGAACATGGAGACCCTCGACCAATGGTACGCACAGGACGAGGATGGACAGACCTACCTGACGCTCCCGGAGCAGATGGGCGACGGCGGGGTGCGGACGCCGGACTTTGTCGCCCGGCCTTGCCGCAACGATCCGGTTGCAGGAAACATACAGGGGCGCGACCTGCTGCAATACGACCTTACCGACGCTCAATACGATTCCCTGATCAAGCTCACCGCCACGCTATCGACGGTGCTGCCGCGCATCCAGCCTGACTACCCTAGAGACGACGACGGCGATCTTCGCGTCACCGTTCTGACACCAGAGGAGATGGAGAACTTCAGCGGCCTGCTTGCTCATTACCATATCACCGCCAGGAAGATCGACCCCGGCCCGGCGTTCGACTGGAATCGCGTGATCGACGGAGCCCGGAT
>JANQGB010000357.1 GCA_028277545.1 Phycisphaerae bacterium
GCTGGGCCATGGCAATGACCGGGATGTTGAGTTCGCGGCCCAGAGACTTGAGGGACCGGGATATCGCGGCTATCTCCTGCTGCCTAGACTCGCTGTGCGACGGAGAGTGCATCAACTGCAGGTAGTCGACGAAGACCGCCTGGATGTCGTACTGGCGCTTGAACCGCCGAACCTTGCTGCGCAGCTCGAGGGCGGTCATGCCGGGCGTGTCATCGATATACATCGGCGCCTCGGCCAACTGCTCGCAGACATAGCCAAGCTGCTGGATGTCTTCGTGCGAGAGCATGCCCCGGCGCATGCGCTGGGCGTCGACCCGCCCGCGGCTGCACAGGATGCGCTGGGCGATCTGCTGGGAGGACATCTCCATCGAGAAGAAGGCGACCGGCAGTGGGTTGCGGTCGTTCATGGCCATGTTCTCGGCCATGTTCAGACCCAGCGCGGTCTTGCCCATGCTGGGTCGGGCGGCCACGATGATCAGATCGCCGAGCTGCAGGCCGCTGGTGAGGTCGTCGAGCTCGTGAAAGCCGGTGGACAGTCCCGTGAGGTAGCCGCCGTCCCGGGACTCCAGCTTCTGGTACACGACCTGCAGCATGTCACCCAGAGCGACCGCGTGCCCGCTGACGCGCTGCTGGGTGACCGCAAAGAGCTGTTCCTCCGCCTTGTCCAGGATGAGGCGGGCTTCGTCCGCGTCGGCATAGGCGATCTCGCCGATCCGGCCCGCGCAGCCGATCAGGTCGCGGAGCATGCCCTTGTCGCGGACGATGGCGGCGTAGTGGGCGGCGTTGTGCCAGGAAGGCACGCTCTCAGCCAGGCGGACGAGGTATTCCTCACCGCCGATCTGCCCGACCTGCCCGCGCCGGCGGAGCTCGTTCAACACAACGATGAGGTCAATGGGCTCGTTTCTGTCGTAGACATCGACGACCAACTGAAACAGGACACGGTGATCCGGCCTGTAGAACCAGTCGATCTCGTCGCGCTGGATTATCGGCAGGACCGCCTCGACCGCCTGGCGGTCCAGCATCATCGACCCGAGAACAGCCATCTCGGCATCGAGATCGTGCGGTGGTATGCGCCCCAGTCCGGCTGGCTCGTTCTGGTTACGGCTCGCTACCGTCGTCATCGGCGCCTGCCTCCATGCCGGCGTCTTCTTCAGGGGTCACGTCGCTCGCGTCGCCATCTTCCTCGGCCGACGCCTTGGATCGGACCACCCACACCTTGATCTCCGCCTTGATGCCGTCTGACAGGTTGATCTCGACGGCCACGTTGTCCAGTCGGCGCAACGGGGTGTGCAGCATGACCGAAGTGGGGTCGATCTCGAAGCCCTCGTCGCGCAGGGCGGCGGCTATCTCGCGCCGTCCGACCGAACCGTAGAGCACTCCGTCCTCGTTGGCGGCGGCGGCGATGGTTACCTCGGCCTCGTTGAGTCGCCCGGCCAGCGCCATCTGCGCCTCGCGCTGGAGCCGGCGGCGTTCCTCGGCCTGCTTGCGTTCATCGGCCAGGGCCCGCATGTTGGCATCGGTGGGCTCGGTCGCCAGTCCCTGAGGAAGCAGGTAATTGCGGGCGTATCCGTCCGAGACGTTGACCACGTCACCGACGATGCCCAGCGTTGATACGTCTTTCTTGAGCAGGAGTTTCATGTTCGCATCTCTCTGCGGGCTACGCCAACGCGTGACCCGAACGATTGATCCCTAGTATATCCCAATCAGCGGGCAGCGGGCCCAGAAAACCCGCGGGTGCCAGCCGTTTGCCTGTGCCAAGATCGTCGCGGGCCATCCACCATGGCAGATCATCGCGAGCTAAAGGTCCGTTCCGGTCAGAGGATGCCGTCACCCTCCGGCCTGTGAACAGAGTCGCCCGAAGGCCAACTCACAGGCCCAAAGTTTCTGGTCACGGCTACCTTAACCGACAGGCACCGGGGCCATCCCTGAGGGCCTGGTCCCGGCATGCGACAGCGCGGCAGCGGACAGCCAAGGCCAGGCCCGCCCCGGAATCCCGCCTAGAACGGGATGTCGCCATCTGCGTCTGCCGGCGGCGGCGCGTAGTCATCGGCCGGCGGAGGCCCTTCCTCGGGCGTCCCGCCGCCATAGGCCTGCGGAGCGGATGCGGCCGGGGCCGGGGCCGGTCGCCCGCCCTGATCGTCCTGCCGGCCGCCCAGAAACTGGGTACGCTCGGCCACGACTTCCAGCTTGCTGCGCTTCTGCCCCTCCTGGTTCGTCCATTGACTGAACTGCAGACGACCTTCCAGCAGCAATGGGCGACCCTTGCGCATGTACTGGTTGATGGTCTCGGCCTGCCGCCCGAACGCAGTGCAGTCAACGAAGCAGGTCTCTTCCCGCATGCCGCCCTGCTGGTCGCGCCACTTGCGGTTGATAGCCATGCCGAACTTGCAGATCGGCGTGTTGCTGGGCGTGTACGACAGTTCAGGGTCGCGGGTGAGGTTTCCCGCCAGGATGACCTTGTTGAAGTTGGCCATGGTAGTGCTCCGCTTGGTTGCTGGGGCCTGCCTATTCCGCCGCCGGCTCGTCGGTTGCCGTCTCGGTAGCCTCGCCGGCCGGCGACTCCGTCTCCGCAGCCACCGCACTGTCCGGCACGGCTTCGGGGGTTGGCTTCAGATCCGCGTGGTCACCCTTGGCGTCCGGATCAGCAGCTGGCGCTTTGTCGCCCGCAGGCGGACCGCTTGGCTTTTCCGGCGCGGCGGAGGCCGGCTCGCTGCGGGTGAGATAGGCACCCTGCATGGCCTCCTCGGTCATGTGATCCGCGCGCAGGATCAGCAGCCGCAGGATTGGCTCGGACAACTGGGCGTCCCGCTCCATCCCCACGATCTTGTCGGGCTCGGCCCGGAAGAACGCGAGGAAGTAGCAGCCCCGCTTACGGCCCTTGATTTCGTAGGCGAGTTTGCGCTCGTCCCACTTGCGGGCCATGATGATCTCGGCCCCGGCGCGTTCCGCCAGGCGACCTACCTCCTGCTCGACTCTGGCAAGGTCGGTTGCATAGGAGGGGTCGAAAAGGAACATGGCTTCGTAGGTGTTCAAGACTCGTTACCTCCCGGCCGCTGAGGAGCGGCCCTATCCGTCGCTTCGCGTTTTATTCCGTCTCGTTCGCCGAACCGGCATTGAAGCGGTTCATGGCGAACTCGGTGTCGTGGCTTATCCAACATTCGACGGCGTCGGCCGCCCGGCTGGAGGACGCGCTCACGATCGCTTCCTCGTCATCCGTGAACGGTGAGAGTACCCAGGAAACGGAACTCCCAATCGGCGGATCGATTCCGATCCGCAGCCTGGCAAACGAATTGTCCCCCAGCCGATTCACGATGTCCTGTAGCCCGTTGTGCCCGCCGGCGCCGCCGCCGCGCCGCAGCCTCAGCCGGCCCAGTGGCAGCGAGTGATCGTCGCTGATGACCAGCAGGTCGGCCAATTCCGCCCGATAGAACCGCCCGGCGGCCTGCACGGCCTGGCCGCTGAGGTTCATGAAGGTGGTGGGCTTCAGCAGGACCACGTCCTGGTCCGAGATCGTTCCCTTGTCGAACCAGGCGTGGAACTTCTCCTGGGTCAGCGACATCCCGTGCCGCCGGGCCAGCTCGTCCACGACGCGGAAGCCTATGTTGTGCCGCGTTCTGGCATACTTCGGCCCCGGGTTGCCCAGTCCGACGATGAGTTTCACTCGGCTCGCCTTCCACTGCTAGGACTCGGCTTCGGTTTCCTCGTCTTCCTTCTTGCCCTTGCCAATGATCTCCGGCTGGGCCGCCTCGGCACCCTCTTCAGCCACGACCTCTTCCTCGACCTCCTCAGCCAGCATGCTGACGCTGGCCACTCGCTCGTCGCCGTCGACCTGGGCTATCACTCCCGTCGGAAGATCAAGATCCTTGACCAGCAGGGATTCGCCCACGCCAAGCTGGGTGACACTGGGCCGGAGCGTGTCGGGGATCTGCGTGACCAGGCACTCGACCTCGATCTCGCTGAGGTACTGATCGAGAATGCCGCCTTCGTTGACACCCTTGGGAGTGCCCCGCAACTCGATGCCCACCACCACGGTGACTTTCTCATCGAGGTCGACGCGCATCAGGTCGAGGTGTATCGGCGTGGTGCCCAGGTAGTCGTACTGCACGCTCTTGATCAGGTACTGGACCTCGGTGCCGTCCAACTCCACGCGGAGCACGCGGGCCCCGTGATGAAGCTCCACCTCCAGGTCGTGTCCGGGCAGCGAAATGGCCACCGGATCCTCGCCGTGCCCGTAAATGATGGCCGGTATGTCGCCGCCGGCTCTCACCCGCCGGGCGTATTTGGTGCCGACTCTCTCGCGACGAGTGGCTTTGAAAGTTAGCGTTTCCATCTTGTCTTGGTCTCCATTTTGCCTGCCCGGACCGTCCGGGTTCAGTGTTGCATCTGAAACAGGGCGCTGATGGACTGGTGCTCGTGAATCCTGCGGATCGCCTCCCCCATCAACGGAGCCACCGACAGAACGGTGACGTTACCCAGACGCTCGCAGCTCTCGCCACTGAGCGGAATCGTATCGCTTACGCATAGTTGGCGCAGGCCCGCTTCGGTCAGCCGCTCGTAGGCGGGGCCTGCCAGCACGGGGTGAGTGGCCCCTACGTACACGTCGGCCGCGCCGTGCTTGCGGGCCAGGGTGGCGGCCTCCAGCACGGTGCCCGCGGTGGCCACCATGTCGTCGAAGATCAGGATATTGCGGTCCTTGACCTCGCCGATGATGGTCGTCGCCTTGGCGGTGTCACCGGCAATACGGCGCTTGTCGATAATGGCCATGTCCGCGTTCAGGTAGGTGGCGTAGGCGGTGGCCGTCTTGAGGTTGCCCACGTCAGGTGACACCACGACAGCGTCGGGCACTTCCAGCTCCTTGAAGTGCTCCGCCAACACGGGTTGAGCGGTCAGGTGGTCCACCGGGATATCGAAGAAGCCCTGTATCTGATCGGCGTGCAGGTCCATGGCCAGGACACGGTCCACGCCGGCTTCGGCAATCATGTTGGCTACCAGCTTGGCGGTGATCGGCGTGCGTCCCTCGGCCTTGCGGTCCTGCCGGGCGTAGCCGAAGTACGGCATGACCGCCGTGATTCGGTTGGCCGAGGCCCGCCGCAGACAGTCAATGAAGATGAGCAGCTCGAGCAGGTTGTCGTTCACGGGCGGGCAGGTGGACTGCACAATGAAGCAGTCGTGTCCGCGAACATCGTCATCCAGCTTGATCCGGATTTCTCCGTCCGGAAAGCTGTCCACCACAGCCTTGCCCACCGGCAAATCGAGGGAACTGCAGATTCTCTCGGTCAGCGCCGTGGTGGCACTGCCGGCGAAGATCTTGAGCTCGCCCATGTTACGGCTGCCGTCGTGGCACTCGCGCGTGGGTTTCATCTGCTGGTCACTCCCGCAATGGTGGCCGAAGGGCCGACGGTTTGCCCCGCGCCCAGCACATCGCCATCCAGCAGGCAGGCGAACGGGCCGACGCGACAACCGGGGCCTACCTTGGCCCCTCCGTCGATATAAGAATACGGATAAACAACGGTCTCCGGGCCAATCGCGGCGCCGGCGTTGATCCAGGTACTCGCCGGATCGATGATGGATACGCCGTTGTCCATGAATCCTCGCTGTATGCGGTCCTGCATCATGCGACTGACAGCAGCGAGGTCCGCCCGGGAGTTGACACCCGTCGCCTCGGCTGGCGGAACCGCCGGGACAGCGCCACCGCCGTGACCCTCGTCGATCAGGATCCTGACGGCGTCGGTTATGTAGTATTCGCCCTTGGCGTTGTCGTTGCCGATCCGGTCCAGTGCCTCGAACAAACGACCGCCGTCGAAGCAGTAGTAGCTGGGATTGACCTCGCGAATCTCACGCTGAGCAGGCGTGCAGTCATTGTGCTCGACTATGCCCTCCAGGCGGCCGCGCGCATCGCGAACGATACGCCCGTAACCGGCGGGGTCATCCAGAATGGTGGTGGCCAGCGTGACGGCGTCGCCGGTGCTGCGGTTCTCGTCCAACAGCGTGCGAAGAGTATCCGCCCGGAGGAGGGGCATATCGGCGGCAATCACCACGACCTGCCCGGTGAAGCCCTCCAGCGCCTCGCGAGCACACAAGACCGCGTGACCAGTGCCCTTCTGCTCCGCCTGCTCTACGAACACACACTCCGGGCGCTTCGAGAAAGACGCAATGACCTGTTCCTTGCCATGGCCAACGATGACGATGGCCCGACCGACGCCGGCCCGGCCGCACGCGTCCAGCACATGGGCCAGCAT
>JANQGB010000397.1 GCA_028277545.1 Phycisphaerae bacterium
TTGGCCGGGCAGACCAGATTGCCTACGTTCTCCACGAACACCAGGTCGCATTCCGGGAGCGGCAGTTCGCGAATTCCGCGATGGACCAGGCTGGCGTCCAGGTGGCAGGATCCCTGAGTCTCCAGTTGGATCACCCGGGTACCCAGCGCTGCGATTCGCTCGGCGTCCTGGGTGGTGAACAGGTCACCTTCCAGCACGGCACAGCGGCAACTCTGCTGTAGCACCGGCAGGATAGCTTCGAGCAGCGACGTCTTGCCGCAGCCCGGGCTGCCCATGATGTTGATGGAACAGGTTCCGTGCTCAGCCAGCTCGGACCGAACCTGATCCGCGGTGGCCTTGTTCTTCTCCTCCAGACGCCGGAGAACCTGGATCTCCATCGCCATTCTCCTTATCGATATCCATAGACATTAGGGAGATGTCGTCCCCGCCGCGGCACTGAATGTCCACCGATCCGCAGTGCGAACAGGCCAGAGGCAACTCGTGGATGGTCTCTATCTTCTGGCAGGTCTGGCAGGCCACCTCGATACCCTCGACCTCGACGATCAACTCGGTACCCGCCAGCAGGGGGTCCTCGGCCGATAACTCGAAGGCCGTCTGAAACAGCTCGGGAACCAGTTGCCGAACCACACCCACCCGGCAGGTCAGCGAGCGCACGCGCACGGCCCCGTTACGCCGGGCTTCCTCTATCGCAATCTCACACAGCGCCTGGGCGATGGAGAACTCGTGCATGTGTAGCTCCGGCGCGCGAACCGCGGGCCTCGATCAGCAGATGCGAGGCAGATCCTCCCCGTAGGGTCGCTGCACAACGCGCCGACCGCCGATCCTGGTGATCAACTCCACCAGTGGCGGGTCCGCCTCGACTACTCGCCCGATACACGCCGCGTACCTGCCCAGCGGGTGTGTGCGCATGGTTTCCAGCACGCGCTCGGCGTCCGACTCCGCGACGACACACACGATCTTGCCCTCGTTGGCCACCGTCAGCGGGTCGAGACCCAGCATCTCCGCCGCGTGCCGGGCAGTCGGGGAGATGGGGATGCGGGGTTCGTCCAGTTCAACGCTGAGTCCTCTGTTTTCCGCGATGTCCGCCACCACACCGGCTATCCCTCCACGCGTAGCGTCGCGCAGGAACTTGAGGTGGGCGCCGGAGTTCAGCACATCGCCGATCAAGCCGTTCAGCGGGGCGGCATCGGACTGAAGGGACGATTCGAACTCGATGCCGTTACGAACAGACATGATCGTAAGTCCGTGGTCGGCCAGCGTACCATTGACCAGGATCGCGTCACCCGGTTCGATGCGCTCCACGCCGAGATCGATTTCGGGCGCCAGCACACCGATTCCCGCTGTGTTGATGAAAATTCCCTCTGCAACTGCGCGGTCTTGCTCACCGCCCGCCGCCGCGCGTGTACGTCGTGACTCGACTACTTTCGTGTCCCCGGTGACGACCGACACGCCGGCCTCGGCGGCGCAGCCGGAGATGGATGAGAGCACGCGATCCAGCACTTCCAGGGGGAGGCCCTCTTCGAGAATCAAACCCAGACTGATCGCCAGGGGCGCGGCTCCCATGACCGCCAGGTCGTTGACGGTCCCGGCAATGGCCAGCCGGCCGATGTCACCGCCGGGGAATTCCAGCGGCGTCACGACGTACGAATCGGTGGTGAAGACCAGTCGGCCCTCCGGTCGATTGAGGACGGCTCCGTCGGTGAGCGGTCCAGGCGAGCTGTTCTGCAGAGGCGGTAGAATGTGCTCATTGAGCAGGCGATTCATCAACTCGCCACCACCGCCGTGCGCCAGAACTACGCAGTCGCGCGTCTGATCGGCGGACCCTCCGGTCACGGTATCACCTCCCCGCCGGAACGGACTGGTGATACGGCGGCCCCGGGGCGGTTGTACTTGTACCACGCCGCACAAGTGCCCTCGCTGCTGACCATGCAAGGTCCGATCGGCTCCAGGGGCGTGCAGGTCGATCCGAATAGTCCGCACTCACTGGGGGTGGCTTTCCCCTGGATAACCTCGCCACACAGGCAGGCGGGGTGATCCTCGTCTTCCCCCAGGCTGACCCCGAATCGTTCCAAGGCGTCGAACTTGCGGAACTCGGGAGCCAGTTCCAGGCCGCTGCCTGGAATGACACCCAGGGCCCGCCACGGCGTGTCGGCCACGGCAAACACCCGCTCTAGTAAGTCCAGCGCCACCGGGTTGCCCTCGTCGCTGACTACGCCGGAGTAGACGTTCTCCAGGTCGGTGCGTTGGTCGATCACCTGCCGGACGAGCCCGACCAGCCCGCCGAGGATTTGTTCGGCCTCAAAGCCGGCCACCACGCAGGGCTTGTGGTGCTGCTTGACGATCGGGCTGTACGCCTGGGCGCCGATGATCACACTGACGTGTCCCGGGCAGAGA
>JANQGB010000446.1 GCA_028277545.1 Phycisphaerae bacterium
AGTGGGCAATCTCGAGTCACCGTTTGCCGAGCAGACCATTATCAACAACGGCGCCCAGTCCATGCCGCTGTTCTATGACAACTCCGGCACCTCGATGTCGGAGGCTGAGCTGTCGCTGAACCAGAATTGGACGACGAACGGCGTCAAGAGTCTGTCGCTCTACTTCCATGGCGCCGCGGGCAACACGGGCCAGCTCTACGTCAAGGTCAACGGCACCAAGATTGCCTACGATGGCGCCGCCGGTGACATTGCGCTGACTGCGTGGCTGCCATGGAACATCGATCTGTCGACGGTCGGCAACGTGAGCAATGTCACTTCGCTGATCATCGGTATCGAAGGCGCCGGCGCGTCCGGTGTTCTGTACGTCGACGACGTTCGGCTGTACCCGCTGACCCCTGAACTCATTGAGCCGGTTGATCCGGGTGCCGAGGGTCTGGTGGCCTACTATGCCCTCGACGGCGACGCCAGTGATAGTTCCGGCAATGGCAACCACGGCACGCTCAACGGCAGCCCTGCATTCGCGGCTGGACAAGTGGGCAACGCACTGGATTGCGACGGCGTGGATGACTACGTCTCCACCGGCAAGAGCGCTTCCGATCTCGGGATCGGTGGCAACAGTCCTCGAACTGTGAGCTCCTGGGTCTACACGCGGACCTTCAACAACGGCGGCATCTACGATGTTGGGAATCGGTCGGCTGCCCAGGACTTCTGCCTCCGAACCATGAGTACTGAGAACACGTGGCGGATCCAGTACTGGGGTGGCGATGAGGACTTCACCTACCCGACCGCCAACGAATGGATGCATTTCACTCACGTTCATGATGGGACGGCCACAAAGATCTACGCCAACGGCGTTCTCATCGTGGATTGGGAGAAGACGATCGACACGACGGATGACAATCCGTTCCAAATCGGTTGCTACGGCTGGCAGAATGACTACTTCGACGGCCTGATCGACGAGGTGCGCGTCTTCAATCGCGCCCTGTCAGCGGGTGAAGCGCTCTCGCTGGCCGGTCAGACGGTGCCGAGGCACAAGGCGTTCTGAGGTCTAGGGCATTGATGTCGCTGCGGCCTGAAGAGGTGCGGCGACAGAGTGCTTCTCTGTAAGAGGCAGTGAACGCAGAGGGCAGGGCTACCCGGAGTGGCCCTGTCCTCTGCTTCGCTTCGTGAGCATGAGGTTTTCCAATGGACCCTGCATCTCGTGCTTGTTGGGTCGCCACATGTCGCGGTTTCATTGATCTGCGGAGATTTTGTTCGAGTCCTGTGGCGTGCGACATGAGCGAGAACGAAAACATCTTGCATACAACGCAGGCATCTGATACAAAAAAAGTATCGGCTGCGAGGGTTTTGTGTGAGCATGCCTTGCGTGTAAAGCTCTTGGATTCTGTTTAAGGCCGCCGCATGGTGCGAGCGGGCCGTCCTCTTGGTCAGAACCGGAGGCCCTGATGCAAATGTGTTATACGGGACACATGGCGGAGGGGGGGAAGTCACGCCATTTCTGTCTCCAATCGGATACGATCGATACGTCTATCATGCCTTTCGTCTACGCTCGTGGGAAGGAGGTGAGTGCGTAAGTTCCACCATCGCGCTCCGTGCGCGGGAAGGTTCCAGAGTAGCCAACAGCAAGACACATCGGATAGGCGCTCGTTTCCTGGTGTGTTGCGGAGGGAAAACGTTGTGGTGAGTGGCCGCGACAGGGTTACGATAATCTTCTTTGAAGGAGGACTGTTATGAGTCGCAAGTGCATTTGGCTAGTGGTGTTGGCCGTGATGTGCGTCGGGTTCGCCGGCGCTGCGTTCGGTCAATCGGTGAACATCAACTTTCAGCAGGCAGCCAGCGAGACGCCCGAAGGGTATCTCCCGGATGCCGGTGAGGTCTTTGGAGACCGCGGGAACGGCTGGAGCTACGGTTGGGACAAGGACATCACAGGTGATGCCCGTGATCGCAACAATGCCACCGCTCCTGATCAGCGTTACGATACGTGTAACCACCTCCAGAAGGGGGCCGCGGCGATCTGGGAAATCGAGCTCGAGAACGCTCTCTACGATGTCTTCGTCGTGGGTGGTGACTCCAACCACACCGACCAGGTCAACCACTTCCTGCTCGAAGGCGTGCGTCTGGAAGACGAGGACGGACAAGACAACTTCGACGAATGGCAGGTTATGGTGGAAGTGACGGATGGTCGTCTGACGCTTACGGCCGACGCGGACGCCCAGAACTCCAAGATTGTGTTCATCGACATCGTCCTGGCCATTCCGCCGGAAGCGGCGCGTTCTCCCAGCCCCGAGAAGGACGCTGTCGACGTGCCACGTGACACGATGCTGTCCTGGGCGCCGGGCGAAGGCGCCACGGCACACGATGTCTACTTGGGCGACAATTTCGATGATGTCAACACCGCCAGTCGCGCCAACCCGAAGGACGTACTACTCAGCCAGGGACAGAGCGGACTGGAATTCGTCGCGCCGCGTCTGGAATTCGGAGTGACCTATTACTGGCGCATCGACGAAGTTCTCGCGGACGGCACGATCTTCCAGGGTGAGCCCTGGGCCTTCACGGTTGAGCCGCTGGCCTATGTCGTGGAAGGTGTCACGGTGACAGCGACCGCGACGTCCGATCCGGGCGTGGGACCTGAGAGGACGATCGACGGTTCGGGTCTCAATGAGGCGGGTGAGCACTCAACGGCGAACGCCGACATGTGGCTCGGCCTGCCTGCCGGCGCTGATCCGGTGGCGCTGGAGTACGATCTGGGGCAGGTCTACAAGCTGTACCAGATGCTGGTGTGGAACTACAACGTTCAGTTTGAGCCGGTGTTGGGCTTCGGGCTCAAGAACGTGACGATCGAGTATTCGGCCGACGGCGCCGAGTGGACCGCTCTGGGAGACATCGAGCTGAACCAGGCGACGGCCACGCCCAGCTACGCGGCCAACACGGTAGTCGATTTTGGCGGTGTGGCGGTCAAGCTCGTCAAGATCACGGTCAACAGCAACTTCGGTGGTCTGCCTCAGTATGGTCTGAGCGAAGTGCAGTTCCTCCAGATCCCGGCGGCCGCCCGTGAGCCGGAGCCGGCCGACGGCGCCAGTGACGTTAGTGTCGCGACGATGCTGACCTGGCGTGCAGGCCGTGAGGCAGAGAGCCACGACGTGTACCTGGGCGCCGACGCTGATTCCCTGGAAATGGCCGGCAGCACTTCGACAGCCAGCTACGATCCGGGTGCGCTCGACCTCGGAACGGCCTACGCCTGGAAGGTTGACGAGGTCAACAATGCTGAAGTGATCAGCCTCTGGGAAGGCCCCGTCTGGAGCTTCACGACGC
>JANQGB010000495.1 GCA_028277545.1 Phycisphaerae bacterium
GTACATGTGGCACCGGCATCCTGCCGGTGCGAGCACAGGCTGGAAGCCTGTGCCACATGCTCACCGGCAGGATGCCGGTGCCACATGCAGGCGCTTGCGGCTATTCCACGTAGCCTATGCTTTCGAGCTCTCTGAGGGTGCGCTTGTCCAGAGCGGCGGTCCTGATGGGGCGGTCGGCGGCCTGTCCCAGCGGGGAGTGGGTGGCGCGCAGCAGGTAGTCTTCCAGGTATTCAAGGAAGGTCTGCGTGACCTGCGGCAGGTCGCCGCTACGGTCGATCAGTTCCCGGGGATCGGTGGTCAGTTCGAAGAGCGTATCGACCACCTGCGGACTGCCTCCGTTGTCGATACGGTTGCGGACGAACTTGTAGTCTCTGGTGCGCAGGGCCAGCCCGTGGGGGCGCGGCAGGTTGGCCTCGATGGGGATAACGCGGTTGGGGTCCGCCGTGGCCGGGTCGCGGACCATCGGCAGCAGGTCCAGCCCCTTGCCCATCGCCGGAATCTCGGGCAGGTCCTCCGCGGGCACTCCCGTGGCCGCCAGGATCGTCCAGTAGACATCCACCAGTGACACCGGCGTGTCGACGGTCGGCGCCGGCAGGTTCCACGACTCCGGAAAATGAACTACCAGCGGTACGTGCACGTCGTCTTCGTAGTAGGCGTACCCGTGGCCTCTGGCCTTGGCCTTGGACTCGACCTGCAGCGAGTCCATGCGGAAGTTCTCGCCATGATCGGAAGTCACGATAACCAGTGACTCGGCCAGCAGTCCCTCGGTTTCCAGCCAGTCGAGCAGGTGCCCCAGCCAGCGGTCGGTGTAGCGTATCTCGCTGTCGTAACGCAGCGCCTCCCGCTGCAGCACATCGGGGAAGTAGACCTCACCGGTGTCGGCGTCCAGGCGCGGCTCGGTACGCTCGTCGTCGAAAGTATGCACCCGCAGCATGGGGTCATGCGGCTGGTAAGTGTGCACGAAGAGGAAGAACGGCTCGTCGCGATGGGCGTCCATCCAGCGAATCGAGTGCAGGACGTTCAGCTCGACGTCCTTGCGGAAGTCGTCGGGCGGCACCCAGGTGTGCCAGACCTCTCGGAAGTAGTCGAAGCCCAGGTGCATGCCCCAGTCGGTGGAGACGTAGTACCCGCCGGTGACGGCCGCCGTCCGGTATCCTCGATCGCGCAACTCACCCGCCAGCGTGATAGCCGACCCGGTCGGCACGGAATCCTTGCTGCACATACCGTGGAAAGCGGGCATCAGCCCGGTCAACAGCGACCAGTGGCTGGGCATGGTCCAGGGCGCGGCACACATGGCCTGCGAAAAGGTCACGTTCTGCTCGGCGAAGGCGTCGAGTCTCGGCGTCGTGTCCCGCGAATAGCCCAGGTGCCCCACGTGATCGGCGGCCAGCGTGTCGAGCGACACGAGGATGACACGCTGCGGTGCCTCGGGCGCGGGCTGGGTCGGCTGTTCGCTAAGTTCATCGGTGCCGGCCACCACAACGTACTCGGCGCCGGGACCGGTGGCGGATATTCGTACCTCGATGTCACCGGTCGCAGGCCACCTACTGCCCGGACTCGCCGTCAGCGACATCCACTCCAGCCACTCGTAACCGGGCGACAGGCCTT
>JANQGB010000570.1 GCA_028277545.1 Phycisphaerae bacterium
TCGGCCTGAATGGCCTCGAGGGCGTCCTCGGCGGAGTGTGCCTTCGGCCGGTATGGTCGAAACGACGTCATGGCGATGAAGACATCCGCGACGGCACAGACCCGGCTTATCGGGGCGATCTCTTCCCTCCTGAGACCCTTGGGATAGCCGCTCCCGTCGAGGCGTTCGTGGTGTTGTCGCGCCGCCGTGCGAATCTTCTCGGACACCTTGGCGTGCCTGGAAAGATGCTCGTAGCCCAGGTCGGGGTGCCGCTTGATCATGTCCCACTGTGCACCGTGGAGCTTCCCGGAGTAGGTCAGTAACTCCCCGGGCAGGCGGAGGTTTCCGATGTTGTGCAGCAGCCCGGCGGCGCACACCTCGGCTAACTCGTCGGGCTTCTCTTCCCCCATCACGCAGGACAGGGCAACCATGAGGACGCCGACGTTGACTGAGTCTGCCGCCGTGGAGAGGTCGTGTTTGGCGCAGGCCGCAAAGTGCCTGAACACACCGGTACTCTGCAGCATGAGCGTGCCGACTGCGCGGCCCACGTTCTCCACGCGCGGCATGCCCTCGTCGAGATTGAGGCCGCCCAGGACGTCTTCCATCAGGCCCAGCCCGGCCTCGTAAACGAGATTGGCCCGCTCTTCCTGAGCAGTGCCGGTGTCGCCGGCCAGCGCGGCCAGACAGGTTTCCATTTGAGCGCGGAAGCGCCCTTGTTCGGCTAGTGTGATATAGACATACTGATGGCCCGCCTCGAGCAGGCGCCGGCGATCCTCCGTCCGGAAGCGCACGTGCGAGGTGCGATAGAGTACGAAGTTGCGCTCGCCAGGTGGGCGCAGATAGAGAGGCAGATCCGCCACCATGCCTGGGCGAATCAACGCTAACGGCACCGGGAAGAAGCCTGCCTGCCGGGCCGTGGTGGCGGCTTGGCCCGCCTCGTCGGCGGTGGCGTGGTCGCGTTGAGGGGCTGATTCTTGTGCCACTCCAAATCCCCTGCACGGCTGTGCCGCTGCGTGACTGCGGCTCGCTTTCGCCGCCCGTTGTGCAAGCACCTCGTCACCGGCCTCGCCCGTCATATCGGGAGACTGGAATCTTTTCTTGCGGGTTGTCCCGTGATGGTGACAGGAAAGTGCGCTTTGTTGTTCAGCCGTACTTGGCGCCCGCGGAGGTATGAGGTACTGTTAGGGATGAGGGAAGGATATGTCCGATAAGCAGGATGTCATCGCGGTGTTTCCCGGGGCATTCGACCCCATCACGCACGGCCACCTGGACATTGTTCGGCGGGCGAGCCGCCTGTTTCACCGGCTGATTGTGGCGGTGGGGCAGAACCCGGAGAAGGTTGCCTGCTGGTTCCAGCCTGAAGAGCGGGTGGAGATGATCCGCGAGGCGACGGCTGACCTGTCTAATGTTGTGGCCGAGGCTTATGACGGCTTGACCATGGACTATGTCACCAGGGTCGGTGCCCGGGTCCTGGTACGGGGCATTCGCGACCTGGCGGACCTCCGCGAAGAACTGCAGATCGCCAACCTGAACCACCTCGTCGGCGGGGTCGAGACTGTGTTCCTGATGACTGGAGAAGACCACGTACTCACCTCCAGCACGCTGATCAAGCAAATTGTCGACATGGGCGGTTTTGACGAAGAGCGGCTTTCGCGGCTCGTTCCTCCCGTCGTAATCCGCCGGTTGGTCGACGCTGCCGGTTCCTAGCCGGGCAGGTAACGCCTGGTCAGCCGGGCAGCCTTCTTCAGATCAGGCCAGGGCTGCCAGAGCCGGCTGTGGGCGTGTCTGTTGACTACGCCAGGTGCAGCGCTATACTTGAAATTGGCTCGCCGAGCCCCAGCCGCCGCGAGCGGCGGGGCGGTTAGGCCGCGGATCGGACTGTATTATGGGACTTGTTCTGCTTATCGGTGGTGTTCCCGGGTGGGCCGAGATACTCGTCATTGCCTTTGTCGGCCTGCTGCTCTTCGGGCGTCGCCTGCCGGACGTCGCTCGCTCCGTAGGCAAGAGCGTGATCGAATTCAAGAAGGGCATCCGCGAAGTGGAGAGTGATATCAACACTGCCTCCCGACCCCAGCCCAGGCAAACTCTGCCGCCCTCTGAGGAACAGGCACCCCGGCAGTTGGAAAGTGGCGAAACACCGGCGGCGCAGGCCGAAGTCCGTTCCGGCGATCAGCCCGCTGGCTAGGATCGCACGGACGGCTCTCCTCCGTCTTCCCCCACGCGAAACGTCCTGGTCATCGCCTCGTCGAAATCGTAGACCGCTTCGAAGTCCGCCAGTTGATCGTGCGGCTCTCGCTGCATCAGGCCGTGATCGATCATGGCGAAGACGATCCGCCCGTAGTCCAGTGTCGCGTTAATGCGCCACCGCTTGAGCACGGTTGAGGCCAGCATGCCCCACCGTTCGACGGCCAGGTCGCGCAGCGCCCAGCACAGGTCCTGCCCGCTGACATGGCGGTTCAGCCTCTGATAGCCGCCTGCGGCCTCGATCGCCTCCACTACGCTGTGGTCCACTCGTCCATCGTCCAGACGCTCGAACAGTTCCGCCAGGTCGATGTCCTCCTCAGCCATGTACTGCGAGACTGTGTGCAGTTCCGGAGACAGCGGACCGTGGAGAGTCTCCACCGCCCGATTAAGCCCCTCCCGGACGAAGAGGTAGGCTTCCTCGGGGTAGACACCCACCTCCGAGACTACGTCGTGTAGCGATTTGGGCACCATTCGACGACCTCGTCAGTTGGCGGAACTACCTGCCCGATTGTACCCGATCGGGCCCGCTGGGGTCTGCGCTTCCGTCTTACTAATGGTAATCGACTTTCGAGAGGCCGTAGCGCCAGTCACCCC
>JANQGB010000776.1 GCA_028277545.1 Phycisphaerae bacterium
CCCTGCCGCCACGCTCCAACGTGTGCCGGCAGGGCTGCTGGGCCGGTGGCGCACGATTCGCCCCAACTGCAGTGCCTCAGAGTTTCCGGCGCCTCTAAGCGACGCGTGACGCGTACAGATTGCGTCGTCGACTTTCGGGCGGCCGCGCGAACTGAGGTCCGCGTCGCGTTACGCCGGAGAAGACTTGAGGCCCTACCATCCGTATGCGACCGCGCTTATCCTATTGACCAGCTATGAAAGTCGCGCTGGCCCAAGTTAACCCGGTAGTCGGCGACATCGAGGGTAACACCGAGAAGTTGCTGTCGGCCGTCGCTCGCGCCGAGCAGCGCGGCGCCGACCTGGTCGTCGGTCCGGAGTTGGCTACCTTCGGCTATCCGCCCAAGGACCTGCTGCTGAAGGAGCACTTGGTCAGGCGCAACCTGGAGGCGGTGGAGCGGGTGGCCGCTACGAGTGGCCGGACCGCTATCGTCGTGGGTTTCGCTGAGCCGACAGACACGGGACGCGGCAAGAGCCTGCGCAACGCGGCGGCCCTCTGCGTCGATGGTCGAGTGGCGGCGGTCCGTGGCAAGCGTCTGCTGCCTACCTACGACGTCTTCGACGAGCTGCGCTACTTCGACGCCGCCGACACCGTGGCCTTGGCTGAACTTGAAGTGGCCGGTGGCCGCAAGAGACTGGGGTTCAGCATCTGCGAGGATCTCTGGAACTACGGGCCACAACACGAGCGGCGGCTCTACCACGACGACCCCATTGCCGAACTGGTCGAGTCCGGGGCCGAAATCCTGATCAATATCGCCGCCTCGCCATTCTCGGTTGGCAAACAGCAGCAGACACGCGCGGAGATTTTCTCTGCCCAGGCGGCCCGGCACAATGTCCCGTTGGTCTACGTCAATCAGGTGGGTGGCAACGACGACCTGGTGTTTGACGGTGGGAGTGCCGTGTTCGGCCCTGACGGAACGCTCGTTGCCCAGGCTCGGGCGTTTGACGAGGACCTGGTGGTCGTCGATCTGAACCGTCCCCTGCCGAGCGACGTCACCCCCTATCCCGACGAGATGGCCAGCGTGCATGACGCGCTAGTGCTGGGCACGCGAGACTACGTGAATAAGTGTGGATTCAAGGACGTGCTGCTGGGACTCTCGGGCGGCATCGACTCGGCCGTGACGGCCGCCATCGCGGTGGCAGCGTTGGGGCCGGAGCGCGTCACCGGAGTTGCCCTGCCGTCACGGTATAGCAGCGATCATAGTGTCACTGACGCCGAGCGGTTGGCCGCCAACCTGGGTATCCGACTGCACCACATGGCGATTGAGAATATCCACCGGGCCATGGAGGCAGAGTTGGCGCCCTACTTCGCCGCAGGTCCACCGGGCATAGCCGAAGAGAATGTGCAGGCCCGGATTCGCGGCAATCTGCTCATGAGCCTGTCCAACAAGCAGGGCTCCATGCTGCTGACTACGGGTAACAAGAGTGAACTGGCCGTTGGATACTGCACACTCTATGGCGATATGTGCGGCGGACTGGCCGTGTTGAGTGACGTTCCCAAGACGATGGTTTACGACCTGGCTCGCTATGTCAATAGGTTGGCAGGACAGGAACGCATTCCTGAGAACTCCATAACCAAGCCCCCTTCGGCCGAGTTGAAGGCCGATCAGACTGACCAGGATTCGCTGCCACCCTATGACGTGCTCGATGCTATTCTGCAGCTCTACGTCGAACGCGAGCAGTCTGTCGAGCAGGTTGCTGCCCAAGGTTTCGATCTGGAGACAGTCAGGGATGTGGCCCGCCGGGTGGATATGAACGAGTACAAGCGGAAGCAGGCGGCCGTGGGGCTGAAGGTCACCAGCCGTGCCTTCGGCACCGGCCGGAGAATGCCTATCGCTGCCAAGTACCTCTAAGCGGATACCGTATGCAGTGACACCCCCGCTCAACAGACCCGAACACCGCTCCGGCGGTCTACCGCTGATGCGCCTGCTTATGGCCCTCGCCGTGTTGGTGGCCGGCCCGATTGTACTGGTGGTCTTGCTGAGCAGGCCGTCTCCGCAGCAGCCACAGCCTGAACAGCAACCCGTTACCACAACCTCGATCTCCCCGGCGCCAGATGCCGCACCGCCGGAGAAACCGCCCTCCTCCCCCCGGCGGGCCCGGCAGCGCCGCATCGCCCAGCGCCAACGACCGTCACCGCCGCCGGCCTCCTCTCGACCGGCACCGGAAGCCAGGTGGAGTGCGGAGGTCCTAGCATACCGTCTTTCGGACTACAGTCCCTGGGCAGCTGGAGGCGATACTGCTCCTGGATTGGCACTCCCCCCACCGGTAGACTCACGCTACCTGGTGCTGTCCTTGCTTGTGGCCTCGCAGGGCCAGGCAACTGTTGTTGTGCCGGTGGCCGGCGATAGCGAACACCAGGCCGGTATCGATCTACGGACAGAAACCGGGGTATTGCTGTCGGCCGTTGGAGTGCTATCCGACCCGCCCGATTTAATAGCCCCGTTCCATACCGAATCACTTACTGTTAAAGCCGACAACCAGCAGTGTGAGTTCGAGCTGGTGTTTGTTATCCCCAACAGCGAGTGCCAAATGGACGTGCGGGCGCAAGATCGCTCGATCAGCCTGCTGCGCCTGCCGGCCGCCGAGCTGCCACCGCATAACCGCCTGGGCGGCAAGTGGCGTAAACTCCCCCTCCAGAGGCTCCGCCTGCAGTACTCGGATTCGATCCGCAGCGCGCTGGCCAGCGCCGAACACAGGGTAGTTAGTATCACTCCTGATGCCACCGGCGCCTACAGTGTGGTGTTTCCATTCACGGAGGTGAGAACGGTCGCCAACCCGATACCAGGCGAGGAGCCCTGGTTGCCAATGACTCTTACCGACGGCCAGGAAGAACGCGGGGCCCGGGCCCGGTTGCTGGCCGGTGGCGATTGGCTGGTGCTGTATATCGACGCCGCGCCCCCGACGCCGATCGTGTATCGGCGTTCCCCTTTCTAAGCGTCCAGGCAGGGCACTCGGGCACCTTTCGGGCGGCCGCTAGTCCTTTTCCAACCCCAGGCGAGCGCTAATGCGGTCAAAGTCATCCAGTGAGTAGTATTCGATCACGATTCGCCCGCTGCCCTTGCGCCGCCCTTCCTTGATGGTGACCTTGGTTCCCGTGGAGACGGCCAGGCGTTCCTCGAGGTCGCGCAAGTGCGGAGTCTTGTCACTGCGGCGCCCGGCGCCGTCCGGAGACCGTTCCGCCCCTCGCTTCTCGCGGCGCACGATCTCCTCCAGGGCCCGCACGGAAAGGTCGTGGGCCACCACCGCCTTGGCCAGCCGGAGCCGCGTCGGGTCATCTGCCACGCCCACGATGCAGCGGGCGTGCCCCATGGACAGCCGATTGGCCGCGACCAGCGCCTTAACGTCCTCCGGAAGATCGAGCAGCCGCAGGTAGTTGGTGACCGTGGTGCGGTCTTCCTGCAGCCGCCCCGCCAGCTCCTCGGCGGCCACTCCAAACTCGTCGCAGTAGCGACGGTACGCCCGGGCCCGGTCTATCGCGTTGAGATCCTCACGCTGGATGTTTTCGATGAGCGCCATTTCCAACATCTGCCGATCGTCGACTTCCGTCACGATCACCGGCACGCTGGCCATGCCGGCCAGCTTGGCAGCCCGCCACCGACGCTCACCGGCCACGATCTGCAGCTTACCGCCGGATCGGCGCGCGCTTATCGGTTGTATCATGCCACTCTGCCGAAGCGACGCAGCAAGGGCGGCTAAGCTGGCGTCCGAGAACGTTCCGCGCGGCTGAAACGGATTCGGAGAAAGGCGGTCCACTGCGATCGCCGTCGGCTCACCCGCCGTGTCGCTGTCCTGGCCCAGGGTGCGAAGCTCCCCGGAGGCCTCGGCGGACACGACTCGCGCCTCACGCAGGGGCACAGTACCCTTGGGCGGCTGGAAGTCGCCCACCAACGAATCCAAGCCTCGGCTGAGGCGCTTGACGGTCTTCGACACGGTGCCCTCCCTGGCTGGCAAGAAGCAGGACGTTGCGTGGATCTGGCGGCTGTGCTGGCCAGAACGTGCGGCGTAGTTTAGCAGGTCCGCAGTGCTCGGCCAACCTAATTTGAGGAGCTCCAGAGCCGACTCGTGCCGTGAAGAGAGAGCCAAGGGCGAGCCTGACTCGATTGGCGGAGTGACGGCACAGTCGGATTGAGGCGAGCAGCGTCCGGCCAGCCCAGGCGTCGCATGCCTCTGGAGTGTATTGCCGACCCGCCGGGACCGAGTAGTTGGGGCGGGCGTGATAGGTGTGCACATGCCGGGACCGGAAGGAGGTCTTTGGCGAGCGGCCTCGGTGACGGGTCCCGGCCGTGATGTGTCGTTGCGGGCGTCTGTTGGCTGGTCGCGTTCACGTCATGAGGTTGTGCTTAGTCGGAGATCGGCCTGTTTCACGTGGAACATCGGAAGGGCGCAAGTTCTGGACTGGGGCGGGGTGCTGGGCCGACAGGTCGGTTCAATAGCGGCAGCCGGGAGCCCGGAGTGATCGAGGCGGATCCGGGTGTGTCTGGCAGGGGCGGGCTCCCGTCGGGGGAGTTCATTGGTTGGGGGGCGGCGAGCCGTTGGACGGGGGCGACGGGCGCAGCTCGAATGCTCCGCTCGACGTGGCCCTGACCGGCTGATCCCGCCCGATGTGTCGGGCAGAAGGTGGTTGGCGACGCGGCGAGCTCGCTGGGCAGCTGGCGCTGCTGCGCAAGGACTTCTGTAGTGCAGGCTTCCAGCCTACTGTTGCCGCGAAAGTGATGCAGGCAGGATGCCTGCGGTACGAAGAGACGCTGAGCTTGCACCGGCGTGGCGGTAGCCAGGCGGTGTTCGCGGTGAGTCTGTTTCACGTGAAACGATGTCAGGGTTCAGGGTGCGAGTCGGGTGAGCCGGTCGGGGGGCTACCGTTGGAGAGGCTATCCTGACGGTTTCGATCGCCGTTGACGATGACGTCGAACAGGCTGATCCTCGCGGATCTCAGTGAGTGGCACGCCAGACGGGCCTCGTGGCATGTTGAGGCTGCGTGCTGCAAGCAGCTGGCCCTGCAGGCAGGGAGGGTAATCTATTTAGAGATAAGATGATACAGATAGTCCAGTCTGCCGGACAGCACCAGGCGCCGGCCGGAGTAACGCATGACCTGCTGGATTTGCGCCCGGTAGGTGCGGTGGTAGCAGTGTTCTTCGCAGTGCTTGCAGGCCGGCTTGGGTTTCAGTGGGCAATTGGCTCGTTTGACGAAGGCATGGGTAAGGAGTTTGGCGCAGTCAGAGCAGAGCTCGGGCGGGCGTTTTGAGAGGGCAGCCAAGTCGAAGCCCTTGATGTTGACTGAGCTTCGCTCGAGGTCCCGGTGTTTGTGCTTGCAGTAAACGCCGACGAAGGTGACCAGCGTTCGGAGGTCGCGGTTGAGGGCCGGATCGGGAGCGTTGTTGTCGCCGACGGTCTGGTTTGTGGATATGCTCATGCTGAAGGTCGTCGTACTCAGCGAAGGACCATTTCATCGGTTGGTCAGCACGGTGATCATAGAAGGTTGAGGCCGGGAAGTCATACCGGTCGGCGCAGCTTGGGCCGACAGTGCGAAAAGCGGTGGTGCAATTCCTGCAAGGGCCGGCCGGCGGCTGATCCGATGCCGTAGAGTTTGGGGCGTCATCAGTCGACGGGCACGGGCTGCGTCGGTGAACGGCGGGTGTCCGCGAGAGGTGAAGGTTGCGGCTTGTTGCGATCCGGTGGCTTTGAGGCAGTGCACAGAGGGGCGCGGGTCAGCTCTCGGTGGGGGGCTGGTAGTTGGCCGGCACGTGTTCGCAGACCGGCTCTTCCGCCAGGAAGTCACCGTATTGATAGAAGGCCCGGGCCCGGCAGCCGGCGCAGACGTTACGATACTCGCAGGCGCCGCACTTGCCCTGCAGCGCGTTGGGGGCCCGGAGTTGGGAGAACAGTTCGCTGCCCTGCCATATCTCGCGGATGCTTTGCCGGGTGACATTGCCGGCGGTGGTGGGCAGGTAGCCGCAGGGGAAGACATCTCCCTCGTGTGACACAAAGCAGACACTGGTCCCGGCCAGGCAGCCCTTGGTGACAGACTCCAGTCCCGGGGCCGTTGGGGACCCGCCGGGATGCCCTCCGGGGTGACCGTGACTCTGGCGCTTGGGCATCGGCTTGCCCTTGGCGGCCGCGTCCTGTCGGACTACGCGGTAGTAGTGGGGGGCGCAGGTGGCCTTGATGTGCAGGTCGGTGGACTCGACCAGGTCAACTATCTGATGCAGGCGCTGTTCGACTTCGGCGCTGTCGAGCATCTGATCCTCGGCGATCTCCTCGCCGCAGCCAACGGGCACCAGCAGGAAGTAGTGCATAGCGTCGGCGTGGACGGACTCGGCTACGCGCAGGACGTCGGCCAACTGGTGCGAGTCGTGCTTGGCAATGGTGCAGTTGACCTGGGTGCTGACGCCGGCCTGGTGGAGGTTGCGAAGGCCGGCCATCGCCTGATCGAATGAGCCGGGCAGCTTCCGGAAGCCGTCGTGAGTCTCGGCGTCACTACCGTCCAACGAGACGCTTACCCGGTGGAAGCCGGTCTCGGCTATGCGGGCGGCGACGGCTTGGTCGATCATAGTGCCGTTACTGGCCAGGGCGATGACCAGGCCCTTGCTGCGGGCATGGGCGGCCAGTTCGAAGACGTCGGGGCGCATCAGCGGTTCGCCGCCGGAGAACACGAGAATACACGACGCAAAGGAGGCCAGGTCGTCGATCATCACGCGAGCCTGCTCGGTGGTCATGTCACTCTTCATCAGTTCGTGTGACACGTCGAGTCGGCGGCAGTGGCTGCATTCCAGGTTGCACCCGGCGGTTGTTTCCCAGAATAGCAGCCGCAGGGGCAGGGCGTCGTCGGTCATACGCGCGGTCTCCAGCCGGTACGAGGTCAAATCCAACCCCAGGTATCTTAGCAGGTCCGAGGCCGGAGAAAAGCGGCCGGGGCGTGTCCGTGCGGAAGGCCCGGGAGAATCGCGGAGCGGAGACGCGCGGCATGAGGCATCCCGCGCGTTCGTACGTATCGCGCGCCGGTCAGGGCAGTAGCGGCAGCGCGCCACGGCTGCCGATTCCGGCGTCGCTGGCCCGAAGACGAGACAAGCTGCTGAAGCGGCGGTGGTCAGGGTCGGGCCACGAGGTCGATAACACCATCCAGCGGCAGGCACCGCGGGAGTGACACGGCGTTGGACATGACGAACGCGGTGCTGCTCCGCCTGGACAAGCTGCCATGAGTACTCTCTACCGGGCACAGCGCCGCGAAGAACTTGCTGCCGCAAGCATAGCCCTCCTTCAGGCTCACCAGCAGGTCGGCAGGGTTGCGGACCAGGCAGCCGGCCTCGAGGCCACACCAGATGCGGCGGAGCGGATCGGGGTAGCGGTGCGTGGCGGTGGCCTCAAACCAGTCAGCGGACGAAACACTGCCGTCGGCGCCCACTTTCCCCTCGTCGCTCAGGCGGCGTAGGACGTGACGCAGTTGGAGTGGATCCCCGGTTATGGAATCATAAATAAAGCGATCACCGGTCTTCCGGATCGTTGCCTTGGAGTTCTTACCGCGAACCACTATTGCGGATGTATCTGCCCTCGCGCCGGCATCTGCCAGGTAGTTGGCACTGCCCGGTAATGCCGGGCGATACATGACCAGGTCGGTTCCCTCTTGGCCCAGGACAACGTCGGCCACTTGCCCGGGAGTCCGAGTGTGGATGGCGGCGCAGGTGACCAGGCCGTACGAGGGGACAACCACATCCCCCTCCCGGGCCAGCGTTTTGCTTACTCGAAAACCGGCGTTACGCAGGGCACGGCTCAGGCTGATCCGCCGGCAGTGTGTCAAGCCATGGCCATGATCGGCCAACAGGGTGAAGCGTATCCGTCCACGCCGCTGGTAGGTCACCTGCTCGCACAACATGTCAATGGCTTTAAGGTACTCGCGGATAGCGCCGCGCCCGCCGCGAGTTCCCAGGCCGGCGGTCGCAACTGTATAGAGGTGGATCGTGCCGCGCTCGGCCGCGTCGATGGTGCGCAGAAAGCCGTCCAACTCGTGCCGCCACACGGCAGCCGGATTCAGATACGACGTTGCATCCCAACTGGCGGCGCAGCGGTAGTCCATCGCCGAGGTCCAGGGCGCGTTAGCCCCACTGAGGTAGACGTTGTTGCCGTCCACCAGGCGATTGCGCCGCACATCGAAGTGCTGGGCCTCGTAGCCAAGACACGGTCCGGCACCGTAAGCGCTGGCCAGGGCGACGTCGGTAAGCGCCGGGAAGACCGAGATAAGTCGCGACGGCTCCGCGAGGAGGCGCAACCGTCCTTGCGCATAAAGCTGGGCCACGACTTCAAACGGCACGCCATCGAGCACGATGACGACGTGAAGCGTGTCGTCCGCAGGCGGAATCTGCAGCTTGACGGACTTGTCGGGTTGGCCGTCTCCGTCCTCATCAAAGAGGAGTTCCGTCTTGCGGCCGTCGGATCCGATCTTCTGCCAGTAGTCGTTTCGACCGTTACCGTCGACGTCCACGGCGACCCGCAGATCGCCATGCTGTACGAGCGTCACCGGAAAATCCGGCACCCGCCCACATCCAGCCAGGACGAAGAGGGCTATGAGACAGCCCGCGCCAGGAGCGGCCAACGCAGCAATCAGTTCAGAGAAGCTCTCGGATATCCGTTGTCGCCTCAGCAGTAGCCCCGCTATCAACTCACATCCTCCACGGATCCAGCGCGGATACGCTCTCCCAGCATGTTGGACACGCTTGAAGCGTATGCGGATGGCGTGGGCTTGTCCTGCAGATGCAGGCCAACTCCGTGTCTGCTGATGCCAGCGATGCGAGGGCCGTAAGCACGGCAGAGCCCCTGTTGTGCACACGAATGGCATCTGGGCACCTTTCGCAAGCACTATCGGCGTCGTCCTGGCGCCGAAGCCTCAGGTTGCGTTTGCCGGCCTGGTGACCTGCCGCGGGCGATAGTCTGGCCGCCCGGGAGGTGGTCCGGCAACCGAGTAGACCCCGCCGCCTGGCTGAAAGCGTTTCCCCAGGCGTTTTCTCGGGCCTTTGGCCGGCGATTCTCGGCCTGACCTCGTCCTGCCGCCGGTCTTCTTGATGGTCGGGAATAACCCGAGGACCTGCGCGGTTTCATGGATTGTCCCGGCCAGGCGCATGTATCGCGGACCATCTGGTTCGCTGCCTGTCGGGGCGGGTGTCGCGTTTGTGCGGTACCTCTCAGCTTAGGCAAGAGTGACCAACAGGAGGCGCAGTCGTCATGGCCGATCTTCGCCAGAGTCCACAGACGGTGCCCTTTGCAGGCGAACCGATGCGATCCGCGGTGCGGTACCAGCCCAGACGCGACCCCAACCGCGACTTACGTACCGCGGCCGTGCATGTGCTGCAGACCTATTCCGCCGACCGCGCGTCTGAACTCATGCCCATTCTGCGCCGGCTGGAGCAGATGTGCCGGCAGGACACGGGCGTCAACGGCACGCAAGGGGCGGCTGAGGTATCGCCGCATCCCTCGGGAGCGAGCGGAGGATCTAACGGAGACTCCGCGCTCGTCCCGCTCTCACGGGTCGTCAAGCAGCACATCATCAGCGTCTACGAGGCAATGGGTCACAACAAGACCCGGGCCGCCAGGGTCCTGGAGATCGACATCAAGACGCTCTACAACAAGCTGAAACGCTACGGCAGGCAGTAGAAGTAGTACGCCGGATCGGCGTACACGACACGCGACGCCCGCAGGCGATGCGGCTGCGGAGTCAAGATCACCACTGAATCGCGCCCGGGAGGATTCGAACCTCCAACCTACAGATTCGAAGTCTGCCACTCTATCCAGTTGAGCTACGGGCGCAGCCGCTGAACCAGCTTCGAACTCCCTCCACGATACTCGCTGAGCGGGCATCTGCCAACCTGCACCAGGGCGGACAGGTCTCGATCGCGGCTGGATGGCCTGCTGGGCGGGTGAGTTACGGGCTGGAGGTGCCTTGACCACGGGGGGTGGGGCCGTTTGCTGACCTGGCCTGGCTGCCGCTGCGGCGATGAAACGAGCCGCCCGCGGCTGGCTTGGTTGCCGGCCGCGGGCGGGTGGTTGGTTAGTCTCTTGAGTCGTCTCTGGTAT
>JANQGB010000827.1 GCA_028277545.1 Phycisphaerae bacterium
GACGCCCTGCTGGAGCCGCGGCGCTGGCGATCGCAACTGCCCAACACGGCTTTCGATCGGCTGACCGCGGCCGACCTGCGCTGGATCGCCAGGCGGATAGCGCTGCTCAGGCAAGAGCACCTGGACGCGATCGTGGCGCAGGCCAAGCTGAGTGATCCGGATGACGCCGCCTACCTGTTGGAGACACTTCTGTCCCGTCGAGAGGCCATCCTGTCGGCTGCCGGTCTAGATGGGATGGCTGGGGATTAACGGCAGCTACTGCTCCGGGGCAAGCACCAGTTCTCCGACTCTGACGTTGTCGAGCTGCATGTTGAACCGGTCCGTGGCCCCCAGGGTGATGAAGATGTCCTGCTTTCCGCGCTCGAAGTGCCCGATGAGGTGAATTCGAACCTCGCCCGGCTGGGCATTCGGGTCGACGATCTCCTCACTGCGCTGGAATCCTTCCAGCGGCCCGTGGGCGCCAAGGACTGCGTGAACCCAGGAGATGACGTCTGCATCGTCGACCTGCAGCTTCAGACGCTCGGAAAACGCCTGTTCGCGAATCTCAGCGACCAGGGCCGGCAGATCCGCCTCGGTGGCCGACATGAGCGGCGGCACCTTCTTGCAGACGGCTATAGCGGACTGAATCATGGGAACCGTCACCAGGGCTGCCAGACACCACAGTGCACCCACCACCAAGCTGATCACCACGGCGGCGATGCCCAGCCCACGGCCTCCTCGTCCGCCCTTGCCGGACAGGCTGATGCCGACGATGCCGAGCACCAAGCCAACGAGCTGCGTAAGCAGCGGGATACAGAAGATGAGCGACGCCACGAAACCGATGATCGCGGCCGCGTTGGTCCGGGGCGGCTGCGGTACCTGGTGCTCCGGCAGACCCGGCGGAGACGCGTAGATGTTGGGAGGCATATCGCTCATAGCCGATCATTGGACTTGCCACCGGCGTGGTTGGCAAGCGGAAAGTCGGAATTCCCGCTGTAAGGATGCGTGTTTTGGCCTAGTCCGCCCGGAGGTTCGCGCAGGCTGAAGCCAGCGGCTGGAGAACGACGGTGGGGGAGGTCCGCGCGGTCCTTAGCCTGCGGCTCGAAGGCGACGGTCCAATGTTGTCATAGCGGTCGGGGCGGGCAGTTGCGTACGGCGCACGGCTTGACGGGACATTTTGGGTCGAACTATGATTGGCCGGTCGCCAGACAGGAAGGCGGCCAAGCGGTATGCGCCTGCAGTTCGGCCCTCGACAGAGGGCGCCCGGCGGGCGTCCGACTTCGCGCCCTGATGCGGGCGGTGGCTGTTGCGGCTCCTACGGCAGGGAGCGCTAAAACGCCGGCCCGGTTCCGCACTTGCATTCTTCCATACCCTGGTGCGCCCGCTCCCCGCAGGACCGGGGAGTGACTCTTACAGCCGTTGGGAGCGAACAGATGCTGCGAAACATCTCGTCCCGCAAGGGGATGTTGGCCGTGCTGCTGGTCTCTGCGGGCAGTCTCGGTGTGTTGGGGAGTCTCCTGTCGTGTGGGGGCGGGAACAGCGGGCCGATGTTCGTGGCCGCTCCGGCGGTCTCGGGCAACGTTCCGCCCACCCTGACCATAACCGAGCCGACGGAGGACCTGTCCGTCGAGCAGGGCACCACCTTTACGATTAGCTGGACGGACTCCGACCGGGACTCGGCGGCCACGATCTCCTTTGACCTGGTGAGCGTCGCCAACTCCGCGATCGTGGTGCCCTTGGTCGAAGGGCTTCAGGAGAACGACGAAGGCCCCACTGGCCTGCCCAATCCCGAGTCGTTTACCGCCTCCACCGCGGTGACAACGCCCGGGGATTACTACATTCGCGGCACCATTCGCGACAACCTCAACGCTCCGGTAGAGGCGTTTGCGTCTACGGGCGACGTGACCGAGGTCCGGGCGGTGCTTACGGTTACGCGGACCGGCTTTGCCCCGGCCAGCACGCCGCCTATCGTCGTGGTGACCGAGCCGACCTTCAACCTCAGCGTGGCCCAGGACGACGCCCTGACCATTACCGTGTCGCCGACGGTGGACGTGGTGGATCCGCTGAACCCGCCGGAGAATCCCGAACCCTACGACCGCGACAGCGAGGCGACACTGTACATTCTGCTGGACGTGGACGAAGACCCCACCAACGACGACCCGGCCAACCCGGTTCCCGAAGAGATCATCGTGCTGTCGCAGCAGACGGTCCTGGAGAACGAGTTCGAGGCCATCACCATAGTCGAGGACGTCGACCTGGGACGGATACCGGTGCGCACGGACGGTAGCCCCTACTTCGTGCGGGCCACCATTCAGGACGCCGCCAACGACGCGGTCCATGACTACGCCAGCGGTACCATCCACGTGGGGCAGGCGGCCAGCGGCTCGGTGGACCTGGGCGAAGTGGGCCGGACCCTGCTGGGCGTGA